>NZ_JAAQQT010000700.1:0-2204 GCF_011742065.1 Aquabacterium sp. A08 | reverse complement strand
TGTACTACTACCTGTTTCTGTTCATGGTGGTGCTGTCGGTCATCATCTGCTACCGGCTGGAGCGTTCGCGCATCGGCCGCGCCTGGATGGCGATCCGCGAGGACGAGATCGCGGCCAAGGCCATGGGCCTGAACACCCGCAACCTCAAGCTGCTGGCGTTCGGCATGGGCGCCTCGTTCGGCGGTGTCTCGGGGGTGATGTTCGCGTCCTTCCAGGGCTTTGTTTCGCCCGAGTCGTTCTCGCTGATGGAGTCCGTCATGGTGGTGGCCATGGTGGTGCTGGGGGGCATTGGCCACATTCCCGGCGTCATCCTGGGCGCGCTGCTGCTGGCCGGTCTGCCCGAGGTGCTGCGCCACGTGGCCGGTCCTCTGCACGCCCTGACCGACGGCCGCCTGGCCCCGGAAATCCTGCGTCAGCTGCTGATCGCGCTGGCCATGATCGTCGTGATGCTGTTGCGTCCGCGCGGCCTGTGGCCGGCGCCGGAACACGGCAAATCCCTGAGCAAGTGAGGCGACGACCATGACTGAAACCATTCTGAAAGTGGCCGGTGTCTCCAAGCGTTTCGGCGGCCTGCAGGCGCTGAGCGACGTCGGCATTGAAATCCAGCGCGGCCAGGTGTACGGCCTGATCGGCCCCAACGGCGCGGGCAAAACCACGTTTTTCAACGTGCTGACCGGGCTCTACACGCCCGACACCGGCACCTTCGCGCTGGGCGGCCAGCCCTACACCCCGACCGCGGTGCACGAGGTGGCCAAGGCCGGCATCGCCCGCACCTTCCAGAACATCCGCCTGTTTTCTGAAATGACGGCGCTGGAAAACGTGATGGTGGGCCGCCACGTGCGCACCCAATCGGGTCTGCTGGGTGCGGTGCTGCGCACCCCCAGCTTCAAGCGCGAGGAGCGCGAGATCGCCGACCGCGCCATGGAGTTGCTGGAGTACGTGGGCATTGCCAAGTACGCCGACTACAAGTCGCGCACCCTGAGCTACGGCGACCAGCGCCGCCTGGAAATCGCCCGTGCCCTGGCCACCGACCCCAAGTTGATCGCCCTGGACGAACCCGCCGCCGGCATGAATGCCACCGAAAAGGTGCTGTTGCGCGAGCTGATTGACCGCATCCGCCACGACAACCGCACCATCCTCATCATCGAACACGACGTGAAGCTGGTGATGGGCCTGTGCGACCGCCTGACGGTGCTGGACTATGGCAAGCAGCTGGCCGAAGGCACCCCGGCCGAGGTGATGAAGAACGAAAAAGTGATCGAGGCCTACCTGGGCACCGGAGGACACTGAAATGGCACAAACCCTGTTGAAAGTTTCGGGCCTGAAGGTGTCGTACGGCGGCATCAAGGCGGTCAAAGGCATCGACCTGGAGGTCCGCGAGGGCGAGCTGGTCACGCTGATCGGCTCCAACGGCGCCGGCAAGACCACCACCATGAAGGCCATCACCGGCATGCTGGGGGCCGAGGCCGGCGAGATCGAGTACTTGGGCCAGTCCATCAAGGGCAAGGGCTCGTGGGACTTGGTCAAGGAAGGCCTGGCCATGGTGCCCGAGGGGCGCGGCGTGTTCACCCGCATGACCATCACCGAAAACCTGTTGATGGGCGCCTACATCCGCTCGGACAAGGCCGGCATCGCGCGCGACATCGAGCGCATGTTCGAGATCTTCCCGCGGCTGCGCGAGCGCAAGGACCAGTTGGCCGGCACCATGTCGGGCGGCGAACAGCAGATGCTGGCCATGGCCCGCGCGCTGATGAGCCAGCCCAAGGTGCTGCTGCTGGACGAGCCGTCCATGGGCCTGTCGCCCATCATGGTGGACAAGATTTTCGAGGTGGTCAAAGACGTGTACGCCCAGGGCGTGACCGTGGTGCTGGTCGAGCAGAACGCGCGCCGCGCGCTGCAGATCGCCGACCGCGGCTACGTGATGGACTCGGGCGAGATCACCATGACCGGCGAAGGCAAGGCCATGCTGGACGACCCCAAGGTGCAGGCCGCCTACCTGGGCGAAGGCACCGCCGCCTGATGCTGCGATCGGCACCTTGCGTCACGGGCCTGGCCCGAAACTAGAATAGAGGGTTTGCGGCTTGGCCGCAGCCCTCTTTTTTGTTGCCCCATGACGCCAGACACCCACGCCGCCCCGGTCACCGACGACAACCACCTCATCGCCGAGCGCCGCGAGAAGCTCAAGGCCCTGCGCGAGGCGCAGC
>NZ_JAAQQT010000699.1:4915-39089 GCF_011742065.1 Aquabacterium sp. A08 | reverse complement strand
ATCGCCCTGCACGGCGAAATCCACGCCGGCACGGTACGCCGCATGCCGGCCGCGCTGCAAGACCTGGACACCCCGCGCTGCACCCACAAGCGCCTGGTGCTGGACGCCGGCCCGGCCCTGCTGGGCGATGCCATCACCCTGGGCGCCATGCTGCGCAACCGCGGCTACGACACCCAAGTGCAAGCCGGCAGCGCCTGCCCCACGGCCTGCCTGATGGTGTTTGCCGCCGGCACCCAGCGCGTGCTGCCGGAGGCACCCACGGCGGCGCGCATCGCCTTCAGCCAGATCCCGTCCGACCACGACTTTGGCCACCAAAGCTGCCAGAGCGAACCCAGCCGCGGCCAGCAATTGACCGTGACGCGCTACCTGCGCGCCATGCTGCCCGGCCCCACCGCCACGGCGGTGTACCAGAAGCTGCTGGCCGCCGACTGCCGCACGGTTGACACCTACGGCCCGGCCCAGGCCCTGGCCATGGGCCTGGCCACCGCCACGCGCTGACGCGCGGTCAGTGCGCCTGCTCCCAGTTGGCGCCCACCCCCACTTCGGCCAGCAGCGGCACCTTGAGCTGCGCCACGCTGGCCATGAGGCGCGGCACTTCGGTTTTCAGCCAGTCCACCTCGGCCTGGGGCACCTCGAACACCAGTTCGTCGTGCACCTGCATGACCATGCGGGTGCCCTTGCCCTGCGCGTCCAGCGCCGCCTGCACCGCCACCATGCTCATTTTGATGAGGTCCGCCGCCGTGCCCTGCATGGGGGCGTTGATGGCGGCACGTTCGGCCCCGGCACGGCGCGGGCCGTTGGGGCTGTTGATTTCCGGCAGGTACAGGCGGCGGCCGAACACGGTTTCCACATAGCCCTGGGCCTTGGCCTGGGCCTTGGTTTCGTCCATGTAGTGGCGCACGCCAGCAAAGCGCTGGAAGTAACGGTCGATGTAGTTTTTGGCCGCCGTGTTGTCGATGCCCAGCGCCTTGGCCAGGCCGTAGCTGCTCATGCCATAGATGAGCCCGAAGTTGATGACCTTGGCGTAGCGGCGCTGCTCGCTGCTGACCTGATCGGGCACCAGGCCAAACACCTCGGCGGCGGTGGCGCGGTGCACGTCCATGCCGTCGGCAAAGGCCTTGAGCAAGGCCTCGTCCGCGCTGAGGTGCGCCATGATGCGCAGCTCGATCTGCGAATAGTCGGCACTTGCAATGACATGCCCCGGCGGCGCCACAAAGGCTTCGCGCACACGGCGGCCTTCGGCCGTGCGGATGGGGATGTTCTGCAGGTTGGGATCGTTGCTGCTCAAGCGCCCGGTGACGGCCACCGCCTGCGCGTAGTGGGTGTGCACGCGGCCGGTGCGCGGGTGGGCCAGCGCGGCCAACTTGTCGGTGTAGGTGCCTTTGAGCTTGCTGAGCGAGCGGTGCTCCAGGATTTTGGCGGGCAGCGGGTAGTCTTCGGCCAGCTTTTCCAGCACCTCTTCGTCGGTGCTGCGGGCGCCGGTGGCGGTTTTCTTCACCACCGGCAGGCCCAGTTTGTCGAAGAAGATTTCGCCCAACTGCTTGGGGCTGCTCAGGTTGAAGGGCTGGCCGGCGATGTCATAGGCGTCTTGCTCCAGCTGCAGGATGCGCTGACCCAGTTCGTGGCTTTGGCGCGCCAGCGTGGGCGCGTCGATCAGCACCCCGTGGCGTTCGATGCGGTAGAGCGCTTCGCTGCTGGCGATTTCCAGCTCGTAAATGGCGCGCAGCTTGGCATCGGCCTGGAGGCGCGGCCACAGCACACGGTGCACGTCCAGCGTGAGGTCGCTGTCTTCGCAGGCATATTCGGCGGCCTTGGCCACGTCCACCTGGGCGAACGGGATTTGCGCCGCGCCTTTGCCGCACAGTTCCTCGTAGCTGATGCCGCTGCGGCCCAGGTGGCGCTCGCCCAGGCTGCCGAGGTTGTGGGGTTTGTGCACCTCCAGCACGTAGCTTTGCAGCATGGTGTCGTGGGCGTAGCCGCACACCTCGATGCCGTGGTTGGCGAACACGTGGCGGTCGTACTTGATGTGCTGGCCGAGCTTGAGCGCCTGGGGGTTTTCCAGCCAGGGTTTCAGCCGTGCCAGCACCTCGCCCAAGGGCAATTGGTCCGGCGCGGCCGGGCCGCTGTGCGCCAGCGGGATGTACGCGGCTTCGCCCGGTTGCACGCTGAAAGAAATGCCCACGATCTCGGCGCGCATTTCGTTCAGCGAGGTGGTTTCGGTGTCCAGCGCCACCAGTTCGGCCGCCTCAAGGCGCGCCAGCCAGGCGTCGAAGGCGTCCCAGGTGAGGACCGTGTCGTAAAGCTTTTCCGTGACGTTCGAGACTCCAGGTGCCGGCTCGCCGAACAGATCGGCGGTGTCGCCCACGGCGGTGGCCTGGGCGGCAGGGGCGGCAACCACCGCCCCAGCGGCGCCCGCATCGCCCAGGGCACGCGCCAGGCCCTTGAAGCCATAGCGTTCGTAGAACTCGCGCAGCGCGGGCACTTCGCGCTCGCGCTGGGCCAAGGCGTCCAGCGCCGGCAAGCCTTCCACAAAGCCCGTCAGGTCGCAATCGGTTTTCATGGTCACCAACTGGCGGCCTGTCACCAGCCAATCACGCGCCTTGCGCAGGTTCTCGCCGGCCACGCCTTTGATTTTGTCGGCGTTGGCCAGCACGCCTTCCAGCGAGCCGTGTTCGGCCAGCCATTTGGCGGCGGTCTTGGGGCCCACTTTTTCCACGCCGGGCACGTTGTCCACCGTGTCGCCCACCAGGGTCTGGTAGTCCACCATCAGACGTGGCGGCACGCCGAATTCGGCGGTCACGCCGGCCACGTCGCGCACCTTACCGCTCATGGTGTCGATGATGGTGATGTGTTCGTTCACCAGCTGGCTCAAGTCCTTGTCACCGCTGCTCACCACCACGCGCACGCCCTGGGCGGCGGCCACGGTGGCCAGGGTGGCAATCACGTCGTCGGCCTCCACGCCGGGCACGTCCAGCACCGTCCAACCCAGCAGGCGCACCACTTCGTGTATGGGCGCAATCTGCGCGCGCAGGTCGTCGGGCATGGGGCTGCGGTGGGCCTTGTACTCGGGGTACAGCGCGTCGCGGAAAGTGGGGCCGGAGGCGTCGAACACGCAGGCCACGTAGTCGCCCGGCTGCTCTTTTTGCAGCGCCTGCATCATGTTGATCATGCCGCGTATGGCGCCCGTGGCGGGGCTGGACGGATCGCCCGGCACCGCGCGCAAATCGGGCATGGCGTGGAAGGCGCGGTAGAGGTAGCTGGAGCCGTCCACCAGCACCAGGGTTTTGCTTGTTTCGCTCATGCTGGGGATTGTGCGGCCAAACCCGGGCGGACCCGGCGATTGCCTACAATCGGGCCATGCACCGCACACCCGCCTTCACCCCGACCTGGCAACGCCTGGCCCAGGCCGCCGCCCTGGCCGCCACCTGCGCCGCCGTTCCCGCCCTGGCCCAGACGCCGGCCGCCGCCATCGCCCAGGAACCGGTGCAGACGCTGGAGCAAAAAACCGAACGCATCACCCACCAGGACGCGGGCAGCCGGATTGAAGAACTGCGCGTGGGCGGCCAGACCCGCAGCATCGAGGTGCAGACCAACACCGCCGTGCCGGGCTACCAGGTGCAGCCCATCGACGCCGGCCAGCCCAGCGACAGCAAAAGCGGGGCCGGCAAAAGCAGCTGGCGCGTCCTGAAGTTCTGACCATGGCCGTTTTCACCGAAGTCTCGCGCGACGAGGCCGCCGCGCTGCTGCGCCGCCTCGGCCTGGGCGAACTGACCGACATGGCCGGCTGCGCTGGCGGCATCGAGAACACCAACTACTTCGTCAGCACCGAACACGACGGCGTTCGCCACGACCACGTGCTGACCCTGTTCGAGCGCCTGACCTTCGAGCAGCTGCCGTTCTACCTGCACCTGATGAAGCACCTGGCGGGCAAGGGCATTCCGGTGCCCGACCCGGCCGCCGACGCCCAGGGCAACATCCTGCACACGGTGTGCGGCAAGCCCGCGGCGGTGGTGAACAAGCTGCGCGGCAAGCACGAACTGGCGCCCAGCGCCGACCAGTGCGCCCAGGTGGGCGCGATGCTGGCGCGCATGCACCTGGCCGGGCGGGACTACCCGCGCCAGCAGCCCAACCTGCGCGGCCTGCCCTGGTGGAACGAGACGGTGCCGGTGGTGCTGCCGCACCTGGCGCCGGACCAGGCGGCGCTGCTGCAAAGCGAGCTGGCCTACCAGAACCACATTGCCGCCAGCGCCAGCCACGAGGCCCTGCCGCGTGGGCCGGTGCACGCCGACCTGTTCCGCGACAATGTGATGTTCGACCAGGGCCAACTCAGCGGCTTTTTCGACTTCTACTTCGCCGGCTGCGACAGCTTCGCCTTCGACCTGGCGGTGTGCCTGAACGACTGGTGCATCGACCTGGCCAGCGGCGCCCAGGACGACGCCCGCACCCAGGCCATGCGCCAGGCCTACGAAAGCGTGCGCCCTCTGACCGCGGCCGAACGCGAGTTGCTGCCGGCCATGCTGCGCGCCGGGGCCCTGCGGTTCTGGATTTCGCGCCTGTGGGACTGGCACCTGCCGCGCGAGGCCAGCATGCTCAAACCGCACGACCCCACCCATTTCGAGCGGGTGCTGCGCGCCCGCCTGGCCCAGCCATGAAGCTCAACCCCGTTCCCGCGCGCACCGGCCTGCTGTGGGTGCAGTTGGGCATCCGCACTTTTGTGCGCCAGCCGCTGGCGCTGGCCGGGCTGTTTTTCCTGTTCATGATGGTGGTGTCGGCCCTGTCCATGCTGCCGCTGCTGGGCCAGCCGCTGGCGCTGGCGCTGCTGCCCGCGGCCACCCTGGGCCTGATGGCCGCCACCCGCGAGGCCCACAGCGGCCAGTTCCCCATGCCGGCGGTGCTGGCCAGCGCCTTCCGCGCGGGCAAGGACCGCCTGCGGGCGATGCTGGTGCTGGGCGGGCTGTACGCGCTGGGCTCCTTCGTCGTCATGGGCCTGTCGGCCCTGCTGGCCGGCGGCGGCCTGCCACCGGTGGCCACCGAAGGCGGCGAGCTGACCGAGGCCATGCTGCGCCAGCCCGGGGTGCTGCGCGGTCTGGTGCTGAGCATGCTGCTCTACTTGCCCCTGGGCCTGCTGTTCTGGCACGCCCCGGCGCTGGTGCACTGGCATGGGGTGTCCCCGGTCAAGAGCCTGTTCTTCAGCGCCCTGGCCTGCTGGACGAACAAGGGGGCTCTGCTGGTGTATTTCCTGGCCTGGACAGGCGTGTTCGTGGGCGTGTCGCTGGCGGTGGTGCTGCTGGCCGGTGCCCTGGGCGGCCCGCAAGTGCTGGCGGCCATCGTCTTTCCAATGGCCATGCTGATGAGCGCCATGTTCTTCAGCTCCCTCTACTTCACCTTCCGCGACAGCTTCGTCACCGACGACGGCCAGGCCCCGGCCTGAGGCAGCACGGCACCCGCACCGGGCCGGGCGGACGCGGCCTGTCACAGCGGCTTCACACAGCGCCGGCATGCTGAGGGGTGTTTCACACCACCCCTTCTGACACAGCATGACCCACGAACTCCGACCCGGCGTTGTTTTCAACGAAGAAGACTCCAACACCAGCCCCAACCCGGCGTTTGAGCAGGTGTTGCAGGCCCGGCTGAGCCGGCGCAGCCTGCTGCGCAGCGGTGCCGGTGTGGCCGGCGCCACTGCCTTGGGCGCCACCGCCCTGAGCGGCTGCGCCACCGGCGCTCCGGCCCATGCGGTGAACACGCTGGGTTTCAAGGCGGTGAGCAAGCACGTCAACGACGTGCTGACCGTGCCCGAGGGCTACACCGCCCAGGTGCTCTACGGCCTGGGCGACCCGCTGAGCGGCGACACCCCCGCCTTCAAAAACGACGGCACCGACACCGACTGGGGCCGCCGCGCCGGCGACCACCACGACGGCATCGAATGGTTCAGCCTGGACGCCAACAGCCAACCGTCCAACACCTTCAATTCGCGCGGTCTGCTGGCCATGAACCACGAGGCCACCACCGACGAGAAGCTGACCTCCTTCTTCATCCACGCCGACGGCGGCAAGGCCAGCCTGCCTCGCCCCGCGGCTGAAGTGGACAAAGAGTTGATGATCCACGGCCTGTCGGTGGTGGAGGTGCAGTCCAACGGCAAAACCTGGAGCTACAAGACCAATTCGCCGTTCAACCGCCGCGTCACCACCATGACCGAGGCCGTCATCTCCGGCCCGGCCCGCGGCAGCACCCACCTGGTCACCAAGTACAGCGCCGACGGCACCCGCGCCCGCGGCACGCTGAACAATTGCGGCACCGGCAAAACGCCCTGGGGCACCTTTGTGTCGGGCGAGGAAAACTGGTTCGGCTACTTCTTCCGCGACGCGCAGGACGACGACCGCCGCAAGAAGGACAAACAGGTGCAGGCCCTGAACCGCTACGGCCGCAAGGCCGGTGCCGCCAGCCGCCACGGCTGGGAAAGCGGCGGTGCCGACGACCGCTTTGTGCGCTGGAACAACGGCGCCCTGGCCGCCAGCGCCCAGGAAGACTACCGCAACGAGATGAACACCTTCGGTTACGTGGTGGAACTGGACCCGTACAACCCGAAAGCCGTGCTGCGCAAGCGCACCGCCCTGGGCCGCATGGGCCACGAAAACGTGACCTTCGCCAAGCCGGTGGCCGGCCAGCCGGTGGTGGCCTACATGGGCGACGACGCGCGTGGCGAGTACATCTACAAATTCGTGTCGCACGCCTTGTGGGACCCGGCCGACGCCAAGGCCGCCAACCGCCTGACCGCTGGCGACAAATACCTGGACCAAGGCACGCTGTTTGCCGCCCGCTTCAAGGAGGACGGCAGCGGCGAATGGCTGGCGCTGTCGGTGGACAACCCGGTCATCGCCCACAGCTCCTACTTCGAGTTCAAGGACAACGCCGACGTGGCCATTTTCACCCGCCTGGCGGCCGACGCCGTGGGCGCCACCAAGATGGACCGCCCGGAATGGGGCGGCGTCAACCCACGCAACGGCGAGGTGTACTTCACCCTGACCAACAACAGCAACCGCACCGCCGCCACGGCCGACGCGGCCAACCCGCGCGTCTACACCGACCTGAAGGGCCGCAAAGAGCAAACAGGCAACGTGCACGGCCACATCGTGCGCTTCATGGAGCCGAACCCCGCTGCGACCACCTTCAAGTGGGACATCTACCTGTTCGCCTCCGAAGCCGATGCGGACCAGGCCCGCGTCAACCTGTCGGGCCTGACGGACGACAACGACCTGTCGTCGCCCGACGGCCTGGTGTTCAGCCCGGCCACCGGCATTTGCTGGATCCAGACCGACGACGGCGCTTACACCGACAAAACCAACTGCATGTTGCTGGCCGCCCTGCCGGGCCAGGTGGGCGATGGCGGCACCAAGACCCTGCAATACGGCGACAAGACGGTGACCACCTACGCCGGCAAAACCCAGACGCCGGCCACGCTGAAACGCTTCCTGGTGGGCCCGCGCGGCGCCGAAATCACCGGCATTTGCGAAACACCCGATGGCCGTGCGATGTTCGTCAACATCCAGCACCCCGGTGAAAACACCCAGATGGCCGATGTGAACACCCCCGCCCGGTACGAAAGCCAATGGCCCGCGAACGCCGGCTACGGCCCGGGCCAGCGGCCGCGCTCGGCCACCGTCGTCATCACCAAGAACGACGGCGGCGTCATCGGCAGCTGACCTTCAACGGTTCGGGAAAGCGCGCGGGTCCCGCCCGCGCATTGACACCGCCCGTCCCTCCTGGGGGCGGGCGGTTTTTTTGTCCAATCCACTGCCGGGATATTCCTGTGGTGTCGGGGGCCCTGGTGCTACATTTGGACACATCGCTGTGCCGCCCATGTCCTTCCACGTCCCCACCCTGTTCGCCGTGATCATCGCCGTCTCCGCGGTGCTGGCCGTGGCGATCGGCTTTATCGGGCGCCAACGGCACCGCAACCTGCTGCTGTGGGCCACAGCGCTGGGCGTGCAGGCGCTGGGCTACGTGCTCTACGGCCTGAGGGGCCAGGTGCCGGACTGGGCCTCGGTGGTGGTGGCCAACGTGTGCATGTCCGGGGCGCTGGCGGTGTACGCCTTGGGCATCCGCCGCTTCCACGACCAGCGCTGGCCCGTCTGGTGGGCCTGGGCCCCGGTGGCGGTGATCGGGCTGAGCTTTCCGTTTCTTCTGGACAATTTCACGGCCCGGCTGCTGCTGGGCAGTTCGGTGTACGGCCTGCAACTGCTGTTTGTGGCGGCGGTGGCGCGCCAGCAACGCCACGCGCCCAGGGGGCGCGGCGAACAACTGCTGGTGTTCGGTGCGCTGTTGATGGCCATCATGATGGCCGCGCGCACCTGGACCGTGGCCACCGGCCAGTTCACGGTGCAGCAGCTGTTCCAGGGCGGCACCCTGCAGTCCCTGACCTTCCTGTTTACCCTGACCGGCACCCTGCTGCTGGCCCTGGGCCTGATCATCATGAACGAGGACCGGGCCGAACACGCCCTGCGCCAGAACCAGCGCTACCAGGCCTTCCGCAACCGGATCCTGGAACTGCTGGCCCAGGGCACCCCGTTGCCCACCCTGCTGCACGAAATCGTGCAGGGCATCGAGACCCTGCACCCGCGCATGTTGTGCAGCATCCTGCTGCTGGACCGGCAAGGCCAGCACCTGCAAACCGGCGCCGCCCCCAGCCTGCCGGCGTTCTACAACGACGCGGTGCAGGGCCTGCCCATCGGCCCGGGCGCGGGCTCCTGCGGGACCGCGGCCCACACCCGGCAACGGGTGGTGGTGGAAGACATCGCCAGCCACCCTTACTGGGCGCCCTACCGCGAACTGGCGGCCCAGGCCGGGCTGGGGGCGTGCTGGTCGCAACCCATTTTTTCGTCGGACCAGCGGGTGCTGGGCACCTTCGCCATCTACCACCACCGCCCGCACACGCCCAGCCCCGCCGACATCGCCCTCATCGAAGAAGCGGCCCTGCTGGCGGGCATCGCCATCGAACGCAGCCGCGAAGCCCAGCAATTGCTGGAACGGGAACGGCACTACCGGCTGCTGATCGAAACCGCCAACGAGGGCATTGCCGTGATCCAGAACGGCGTGCTGCGCTTCGCCAACCCCCGCTTCTTCCAGCTGTGCGGCCACACCCCGGCCGAGGTGCTGAACCAGCCCCTGGCCCCGCTGATCCACGAGGACGACCGCGACCGGGTGATACGCGCGTCGGCCCCCGCCGACGGCCAGGCCGCGCCCCAGCACCACACGTTCCGGGTGCTGACGCGCCACCAGGGGGAGCGCTGGTTCGAGCTGAACGACGCGCCCTTCGAGTGGCTGGGCCAGCCCGCCACCCTGAGCTTCATGACCGACATCACCGAGCGGCGGCGGCTGGAGGCCAAGATTCAGCAGCAGGCGCTGCACGACACCCTGACCGAGCTGCCCAACCGCCGCCTGCTGACCCACAACCTGGCCCAGGCCATGGCCAGCCACCGGCGCAGCGGACTGCATGGCGCGCTGATGTTCCTGGACCTGGACAACTTCAAACCCCTGAACGACACCCACGGCCATCGGGTGGGCGATTTGCTGCTGGTGGAGGTGGCGCACCGCCTGACCCACAGCGTGCGCGAAACCGACACCGTGGCGCGCTTCGGCGGGGACGAGTTCGTGGTGCTGCTGGGCGACCTGCACACCGACCCGCAGACCTCGGTGGAACTGGCCCGCGCGGTGGCGGGCAAACTGCTCGCCGCACTGGCCGAACCCTATTGCCTGGCGGTGGAACAGGCCAGCGGCGGGGTGCACGCCGTGGAGCACCGCTGCACCGCCTGCATCGGGGTGGTGATGTTCGACGGCCAGGCCACCGAACCCGACGACCTGCTGAAACAGGCCGACATGGCCATGTACCGCGCCAAGGCGGCGGGGCGCAACACGGTCTGGCTGGCGCCGACCGCACCGACCGCACCGACCGCCGCCCCAGCCGACGCCGGCCTCACACCGGGGTGAGCTTGGCCACGCTCAGCGCCAGCCATTTGGTGCCGTGGCGCGGGAAGTTGACCTGGGCGCGCGCGTCGTCGCCGGCGCCCTCCACCGTCAGCACCCGGCCTTCGCCGAACTTGTTGTGGAACACCTGCTGTCCGGCGCGGATGCCGTGCGCCGGCGCGGCCTTCTGCAGCGGCACCGCCCCTGCGCCGTGGTCTGAGCTGCTGGCACGCAGCGCGCCCCCGCCCAGCCCGCTGCGGCCCCAGGCCGGCTGGGCGTTCCAGCCCGCACCGCCACCGGCGCGGGGCCCGGGCGCGCCCAGCCCCGCGCCCCAGCCGCCCGAAGGCGGCGTGAGCCACTTCAGGCTGGCCTCGGGCAGTTCGTCGAAAAAGCGGCTGCGCAGGTTGTAGCGGGTCTGGCCGTGCAGCATGCGCGACTGCGCGTGGCACAGGTACAGGCGCTGGCGCGCGCGGGTGATGGCCACGTACATCAGGCGCCGCTCTTCCTCCAGCCCGTCCATGCTGCTCAGGCTGTTTTCGTGCGGGAACAGGCCCTCCTCCAGGCCGACGATGAACACCGCGTCGAACTCCAGCCCCTTGGCGGCGTGCACCGTCATCAGTTGCACCGCGTCCTGGCCGGCCTGGGCCTGGTTGTCGCCCGACTCCAGCGCCGCGTGCGTCAGAAAGGCCACCAACGGGCTCAGCGTTTCGCCGGTGTCGGGTTGCACCAGGCCGGCGTCGGGCAGGGGCACGTCCAGCAGCAGCGCATCGGGGTTGAGGCCCTGGCTGGCGGGCGACTGGCTCAGCCCCGGCGCGGTTTCGTCCAGCGGCAGGGCCACGGCGTCGCGGCCAAAGCCTTCCTGCATCACAAAACTTTCGGCCGCGGTCACCAGTTCCTGCAGGTTTTCCACCCGGTCGGCGCCGTCGCGGTCGGCGCGGTAGTGCTCCAGCAGGCCGCTGTGCTGCAGCACCAGTTCGATGATCTGGCGCAGCGTGGCGCCCTCGGTCTGTTCACGCACCACATCGATTTTGGCCACGAAAGCCGCCAGGTTGGTGCCGGCCTTGCCGCTCAGGGCGCTGACCGCGTCGTGCAGCGAACAGCCGGCGGCCCGGGCCGCGTCCTGCAACTGCTCCACGCTGCGCGCGCCGATGCCGCGCGGCGGAAAATTCACCACCCGCAAGAAGCTGGTGTCGTCGTGCGGGTTGTCCAGCAGCCGCAGGTAGGCCAGCGCGTGCTTGACCTCGGCGCGCTCGAAAAAGCGCAGGCCGCCGTACACGCGGTAGGGCACGCTGGCGTTGAACAGCGCGCTTTCGATCACCCGGCTCTGCGCGTTGCTGCGGTAGAGCACCGCCATTTCCTGGCGCGGCAGGCCGTCGTTCTTGGCCAGCTGCTTCATCTCGTCCACGATCCACTGCGCCTCGGCAAAGTCGGTCGGGGCCTCGTACACCCGCACCGGCTCGCCGGCGCCCTGGTCGGTGCGCAGGTTCTTGCCCAGGCGGCCGCGGTTGTGCTCGATCAGGTGGTTGGCCGCCTCCAGAATGTGGGCGTGGCTGCGGTAGTTCTGCTCCAGCTTGATCTGGTGGCGCACCGCGAATTCGCGCACGAAGTCGGCCATGTTGCCCACCCGCGCGCCGCGGAAGGCGTAGATGCTCTGGTCGTCGTCGCCCACCGCCAGCACCGCGTTGTGGCCGGGCACGAAGCGGCCGTTCTCCTCGTGGCCGGTCAACTGCTTGAGCCAGGCGTACTGCAGCTTGTTGGTGTCCTGGAACTCGTCCACCAAAATCTGGCGGAAACGCCGCTGGTAGTGTTCGCGGATCGGGTCGTGGTCGCGCAGCAGTTCGTAGCTGCGCAGCATCAGCTCGCCAAAGTCCACCACGCCTTCGCGCTGGCACTGGTCTTCGTACAACTGGTAAATCTCGATCTTCTTGCGCCCGTCCTCGTCGCGCCCGGTCAACTGGTAGGGGCGCAGGCCGTCCTCCTTCTGCGCGGCGATGTACCACTGCAGTTCCTTGGGCTTGAAGCGCTCCTCATCGATCTGGTGCTGCTTGACCAGCCGCTTGATGGCGCTGAGCTGGTCCTGGGTGTCCAGAATCTGGAAGGCCTGCGGCAGGTGGGCCTGCTTCCAGTGGGCGCGCAGCAGGCGGTGGCACAGGCCGTGGAAGGTGCCGATCCACATGCCGCGCACGTTCACTGGCAGCATGGCCTGCAGGCGGGTCAGCATTTCCTTGGCGGCCTTGTTGGTGAAGGTCACGGCCAGAATGCCGCCGGGCGTGGCCTGGCCGGTGCTCAGCAGCCAGGCGATGCGGGTGGTGAGCACCCGGGTCTTGCCCGAACCGGCGCCGGCCAAAATCAGGGCGTGCTCGGCCGGCAGGGTGACGGCGGCCAGCTGTTCGGCGTTCAGGGACTGCAACAGGGGCGACTGGCCGGGCGTCGGCGCGGCCCACAGGCCGTCGTGCGGGGAAACATCGTGCATCCCGGCATTGTAGGAAGTCGGCCTCAGCGCGCGGCGGCCGGCGCTTCCATCGTGATCTCGACCCGGCGGTTGGCGCTGCGGCCCTCGGGCGTGGCGTTGGGGGCGATCGGGCGCGTGTCGGCCAGGCCGGTGGCGCGCAAGCGGGTGGGGTTCAGCCCGCGGGTTTCGAGGTGGCGCACCACCCCACCGGCGCGGGCGGCAGCCAGTTCCCAGTTGGACGGAAAGCGCGCGGTGCTGATGGGCAGGTTGTCGGTGTGCCCCTCCACCACGATGGTGTGGTCCTGCGCCTGGTTGAAGGCGGGCAGCAGCCGGTCGATCACCGCTTGGCCGGCCGGCGTCAGGGCCGAGTCGCCAGAGGCAAACAGGATTTCGCTGCTGATGCGAAAACGCACCACCCCTTCGCCCACGGTCACCTCGACCTGGTTACCCAGGTCGCCGATGGGCAGCGCCGGCACCGGCGGCTGGGCCGGGCGGCGGTCCAGCGGCGGCCCGTCGGCGGGCGCCGGGGCCGTGACCGGGTGCGGCAGGGGCACGGGCGGCACCACGCTGGTGCCGCTGTCGGCGGCCGACTGCACCACCGGCGACTGGTCGGCCAGGGCACTGGCGCGCTGCTCGCCCTGGAATTTTTCGCTGACCGGCTCGGAAAACGCCAGCATCACCACCATCATGGCCAGCAGCAGGGTGATCACGTCCAGGTAGGTGATGAGCCAGGTTTCTTCCTCGGCCGGCGGCGCGGCGTCCACGTGCCAGCGCTGGAAGCGCCCGCTGTACAGGGCACCCAGACTGGCCGGCGCGGGCTCGGGGGCGGCGCCTTTGGCCGGCGCTTGCTGGGCGGCCTGCTGCGTGGCCACCTGCTCCAGCACCTTGTGCAGCAGGGTGTCGGTCATGGCCGGGGGCTGGGCGGCGTGCCGCCGGCGGCAGGGCGCGCCGGGGCCGGGGCCTTGGTGCCACGGGGGCGGGGCGCGTCGTCCACGCCGTCGAAAATCTCGTTCTCGTGGTGGGCCACGAAGGACTTGAGCGTCTCGCGCATCAACGACGGGCTGCGCTTGGCGGTCATCATGGCAATGCCCTGCATCACCATGTTCATCAGCACCACGCGCTGCTCGGTGCGGCGCTCCAGCTTCACCGCCACCGGTTTGAACACCAGGTTGGCCAGCAAGATGCCGTAGAACGTGGTCATCAGCGCCACCGCCAGGTGGTGGCCAATGACGGTCATGTCCCCGGAGCCCAGGATGTCCATCAAATTGACCAGCCCGACCAGGGTGCCGATCATGCCGAAGGCCGGCGCGTAGCTGGCCATCACCCGAAACAGCTGGGCCTCGGCCGTTTCCTGCGCCTTGAGCCGGGCAATGCGCCACTGCATCAGGTCCAGGATGTCTTCTTCGGGCGTGCGCTCGATCACCAACTGCACCCCGGTGCGCAGGAAGGGGTTGGTCACCCGCTTGAGCGCCTTTTCCACCGCCACCGGGTCGTCACGGATCCACAGCCGCGACACGTCCACCAGTTCCTCGATGTCCTTCTGGGTGTAGAGCCGCTCGTTGCGGATGACGGTGCCGATCAGCTTGAACACGCGCACCACCTCCTTGAGCGGGTAGCTCAGGAAAGTGGCCGCCATGGTGCCGACCAGCACAATGCCCAGGCCAGGCAGGTCGATGAACAGCAGCGGGTCTTCGGCCGCGAAAAACATGACCACGACCAGCAGCAGCACGCTGGTCACCATCCCGATCAGGGTGGAGGGATTCATCCCCAGACTCCTCAGCAGCGGCGCAGGGGCGCCATCGCTGCATTGTGCCGCATGGCGCCCGCCGCGCAACCGCCCCCAAGCGCCGAACAGCGCCCGGTTCGGGTGGCTGATGCGGCTTTCGGGTACCGGCCGGGGGCGTTTGCGGCTACAGTCGGTTCCACAGAAAAATACCAGACGCCGTTGTGATCCGCCTGTCCCGCCCCCGGCCCCTGCGCTCGCGCCCAACCCCGGGGCCCGACCGATGAGTGCCCGCCCCGCTTCCCCCCGCACCCAGCGCCTGACGGCGTTGCTGGTGTTCTGCCTCAGCTTGGGGGCGCTCAGCAGCCTGTCTTGGTGGCTGGAACAGCGCCGCAGCGAGGCCCAACGCGCCACCATCCTGACCGTGGCCGGCGACCAGGCCCAGGCCATCGAAAGCCGCATTCAGCGGCTGATGTCGGCCACCTACCTGCTGGCCGCCATCGTGCGCGTCAACCAAGGGCAGGTGCCCCAGTTCGAGGAAGTGGTCACCGAACTGCTGCCGTTCTATCCCGGGGTCACGTCGCTGTCGCTGTCGCCGGGCGGGGTGGTGCGGCACGCGGTGCCGGCCGCAGGCAACCAGGCCCTGCTGGGTTTTGACCAGCTGGCCGACCCGCTGCAGGGCACCGAAGCCCAGCGCGCCCGCGACACGGGGGAGCTGACCCTGGCCGGCCCGATGACCTTGGTGCAGGGCGGGCTGGGCGCCGTGGGGCGACTGCCCATCTACTTGCCCGACCCGCCCCACGAGGCCCCGCGCTTCTGGGGCTTTGCCAACGTCGCACTGCGCTTTCCTGAAGCCCTGGCGGCCACCGGCCTGGAGGGCCTGAGCGAACTGGGCTACGACTACGCGCTGTGGCGCCTGCGCCCCGACACCGGGGAGCGGCAGACGATCGCCGCCTCAGCCAACGTGCTCGCCGGGCAGCCGCTGGTGGACCCGGTGAACAAGGCGCTGCGCGTGCCCAATGCCGAATGGCAGCTCAGCCTGGCGCCGCGCGACGGCTGGGGCCAGCCGCTGAACCTGGGGCTGTTTGCCCTGGGCAGCGTGCTGTTCAGCGCCCTGCTGGCCTACCTGGTGCACCTGCTGCTGGCACAACGCAGCCAGCAGGCACGGCTGGAACAGGAGGTGGCCGCCCGCACCCGCGACATCGAGGCCACCCGCCAGGACCTGCAGGCCACCCTGAGCGCCGTGCCCGACCTGATGTTCGACCTGGACGCCACCGGCGTCATCCACGAGGTGCACGCCCAGAGCCACACCGACCTGCTGCTGCCGCGCGACAGCATCCTGGGCCGCAACCTGCGCGACTTCCTGCCTGCGCAGGCCGGGGAGCAGGTGATGGCGGCGCTGGACGAAGCCAGCCGGCAGGGCCGCTCCATGGGCCGGCAGTACAGCCTGCCCCTGCCGCACGGCCAGCAGTGGTTTGAACTGTCCATCACCGCCAAGGCCCCGCTGGCCCGCACGGCGGCGTCACCCCCCCGCTTCATCGCACTGGCGCGCAACATCACCGCCCGCAAGGACGCCGAAACCCAGCACGCCCTGGCGGCAGAATTCTTCAACGGCAGCAGCGAAGGCTTCGTCATCACCGACGCGCAGCAGCGCATCATCCAAGTCAACCCGGCGTTCACCGCCATCACCGGCTACCCCGAGGCCGACATCCTCGGTCAGACCCCGGCGCTGCTGTCCTCCGGCCGCCACGGCGCGGACTTTTACGCCACCATGTGGCAGGAGATCGAAGCCCAAGGCCACTGGCAGGGCGAGGTCTGGAACCAGCGCCAGAACGGCGAGCAGTACCCCGAGTGGCTGTCCATCAGCCGGGTGCGAGACAGCCAGGGCCAGACCACCCACTACATCGCCATCTTCAGCGACATCAGCCGCCGGCGCGAGCAGGAGGCACGCATCCGCCACCTGGCCTATTTCGACCCCCTCACCGGCCTGGCCAACCGCACCCTGCTGCGCGAGCGGGTGGAACACGACCTGAGCGTGGCCCGGCGACACCAGACGCCCCTGAGCCTGCTGTTCATCGACCTGGACCACTTCAAGCAGGTCAACGACTCGCTCGGCCACCAGGTGGGCGACGAGTTGCTCAACCAGGTGGCGCAGCGCATCGGCCAGATGGTGCGCGAGCAGGACACGGTGGCGCGGCTGGGCGGTGACGAGTTCGTGGCCGTGCTGCCCGACACCGGCGCGGCCGGCGCGACCCACATGGCCAAACGCCTGCTGGAACGCCTGTCGGCCCCCTACCTGGTGGCGCAGCAGGAACTGACGGTGACGCCGTCCATCGGCATCGGCCTGTTCCCCGAAGACGGGCCCGACTTTGAGGCCCTGTACCGCTGCGCCGACACCGCCATGTACCGCGCCAAGCAGGAGGGCCGCAACCGCTTCGCCTTTTTCACGCACGAGATGCAGGCGCTCTCCATCCGCCGGCTGCAGCTGGAAAACGCCCTGCGCCGCGCGGTGGAACGCGGCGAACTGAGCCTGCACTACCAGCCCCAGGCGTCGTTGCGCGACGGTCGCGTGGTGGGGGTGGAGGCGTTGTTGCGCTGGGAACACCCCGAATGGGGGTCGGTGTCACCGGCGGAGTTCATCCCGATCGCCGAAGGCAGCGGGCAGATCCTGGCGATTGGCGAATGGGTGCTGGAGCAGGCCTGCGACCAGATGCAGCGCTGGCGCAGCCAAGGACTGGGCGAGCTGGTGGTGGCGGTGAACCTGTCGGCGGTGCAGTTCCGCCAGCCGCAACTGCCGGCCCAGGTGCAGCGTATTTTGGCACGCACCGGTCTGCCCCCGCACTGCCTGGAACTGGAGCTGACCGAAAGCACCGCCTCGCACGACCCGGAGGCCGCCATCGCCACCATGAACGAACTGCGCCAGCTGGGGCTGCTGCTGTCGGTGGACGACTTCGGCACCGGCTACTCGTCGCTGAACCACCTCAAGCGTTTCAGCGTGCACAAACTCAAGATCGACCAGTCGTTCGTGCGCGACATTCCCGACGACGCGGACGACGCCAACATCGTCGAAACCATCGTGCAGATGGCGCACAGCCTGGGGCTGGTCACCATCGCCGAAGGGGTGGAAACCGCCGCGCAGCGCGATTTCCTGCGCCAGCGCGGCTGCGACGAGATGCAGGGTTACCTGCTGGGGCGGCCTTTGCCGGCGAACGGCTTCGAGGCGTGGCTGCGCGGGCGCTTGTCACCGAACGGCTGACGGCCTTCCGGGGCGGCGGCAAAACCGACACGGGCACCGTCACCGGCGGGGCGGGCGCCGCGCGGGGCAAACGCCTTGTCGTGGAAACGGTCGCCACCGCGCTCCGCGCCGCCGTTGCGGTCGCCACCGTGGCCATGGCCGTAGCCCTGGCCGCGGCCGGCAAACCCACCGCCCGACGGCGCCCCGCGGAAGCGGTCACCGCCGCCACCGTTGCGGCCACCACGGCCCGGGCCACCGCGGCGGTCGCCACGGTCGTTGCGGAAGTCGTACACCGGCTTCTTCGGCTCCAGGCCCGGAATGGTCGCGGTCTTGATGACCTGCTGGCTGTAGGCCTCGATCTCGCCGATCTTGCGGCGGTCGCGGAACTCGGCCATGGTCACGGCCAGACCCTTGCGGCCGGCGCGGCCGGTGCGGCCAATGCGGTGGGTGTAGTCCTCGGCCTTCATCGGCAGGCCAAAGTTGAACACGTGGGTGATGGTGGGCACGTCGATGCCGCGGGCGGCCACGTCGGTGGCCACCAGAATTTGCACCTGACCGCTGCGCAGCGCCATCAGGCGGCGGTTGCGCAGGCCCTGGCTCAGGGCGCCGTGCAGGGCCACGGCGGCAAAGCCGGCCTGCTGCAGGTCTTCGGCCAGGGCGTCGCACTCGATCTGGGTGCTGGCGAACACGATGGCCTGGTCGATGCTGGCGTCACGCAGCCAGTGGTCCAGCAGCTGGCGCTTGTGTTCCGGGCTGTCGCACCAGAACAGCTGCTGCTCGATGCTGCTGTGCTTGTCCTGCGGGGTGTCGATCTGCAAGCGCTGCGGGTCGCGCATCACTCGGGCGGCCAGCGATTGGATGCGCGGCGCGAAGGTGGCGCTGAACATCATGGTCTGGTGGCGCTTGATGGTGAGCTGGTTGATCTCGGCCAGGTCGTCCGAGAAGCCCAGGTCCAGCATGCGGTCGGCTTCGTCCACCACCAGAAAGCGCACCTGGTCGAGCTGGATCTGACCGCTGCGCTGCAGGTCCAGCAGACGACCGGGGGTCGCCACCACCAGGTCGGCGTTTTGCAGCTTGGCGATCTGCATCTGGTACGGCATGCCACCCACCACGTTGGCAATGCGCAGGCCGCGGCAATGCTTGACCAGGTCGATGGCGTCGTGCGCCACCTGCTGGGCCAGTTCGCGGGTGGGGCACACCACCAAGGCACCCGGCACGGCCGGCTTGAAGTGGCGGGCCAGCATCGGGTTCTTGCGCTTGGCGCGCTTGGGGGCGGGTTTGCCTTCGGCTTCGGCCTGCTTCACCAAGGCGTCCCACTCGGCCTGTTCACGGGCTTCGGCTTCGGCCTGCAGCTCGATCAGGGTGTGCAACACGGGCAACAGGAAGGCCGCGGTCTTGCCGCTGCCGGTCTGGCTGGACACCATCAGGTCGGTGTAGCTATGGCCTTCCACGCCCACTTTCATGGCCTTGGGGATGGCGGCCTGCTGCACCAGGGTCGGCTGGGTGAAACCCAGGTCGGCCACGGCCTGCACCAGGGGCGCGGCCAGGCCCAGTTGAGCAAACAGGTTGGGGCCGGCGGGGGCTGGGGTGCCTTCAGCGGCCACGGGGGCGGCGTCGAGCACGCTGTCCACCAGCTGGTCGAGTTGGGAGGCTTGTTGGAAATCCGTCATGTCTTCGTCCTTGCGCGAAAAGCGCAACAGAACGAAACGGGCCGCCGGGGAAAAGGGTGTTCCCGGCTCGTCCGATCCGTTCGTGGTCACAAAAAACATCAACCACAAACAAATCGGCAAGCCCGTGCGGCCTGAGGGGCCGGACACAGAAAGCGTGCAGGAGGCGTTTCGATGTCTGCAATTGCAGACAGGCCGGTGGGTGTCACCGGCGCGAGGCCAGAGCGTGAGGCAGATGTGCGTAGGTGCCGCCTGTTTGGCAGCACCCACGAATTATCACACAGACCCGGGTTTTCCCCAAGTCTTTTTTTGCCACGGCCTCAGGGCTGGCTCAGCAGGGCGGCGATGCCGTGGTACAGCATGGCCGACAACACCGCCGTCGCCGGCACGGTCACGATCCAGGCCGCCACGATGCGCATGACCACCGAGCGCTTGACGATCTCTTTCTTGTAGGCCTTTTTGAAGGCCTTGCGCTCCTTCTTGTCGAAAGCGCCCGGGGCCTCGGGTTCGGGCGCCGGCGCGGCACCGGCCGGAGGTCGCACCGCAGCGCGCTTTTTCATTTCGGCCAGCATGCGCTTTTTCTCGTCCACCGGCGCCGCCTCGAACTTCAGCAGGTAGGCCTCCACCGCCTCGCGGTCCTGGCCTTGGTGGCCGGCGCGCACCACCGCCTCCATCTTGGCGTAGTTGACCTTGAGCAGCTCGCGCAGGAAGCCCACCCCGAACACCGCGCCGATGGTGACGTGGGTGGACGACACGGGCATGCCAAAGTGCGAGGCGACGATGACGGTCAACGTGGCGGACATGGCAATCGAATACGCCCGCATGCGGTCGAGCTCGGTGATTTCCTTGCCCACCGTCATGATGAGGCGCGCGCCGTACAGCGCCAGCCCCACCGCCAAACCCACCGCACCCAGCAGCATGACCCACAGCGGGGTGGCCGCCTTGGCCGACACCGCCCCGGTGACCACGGCTTCGTAAATCGCCGCCAGCGGGCCGATCGCGTTGGCCACGTCGTTGGCGCCGTGCGCAAAGCTCAGCAGCGCGGCCGAGAACACCAACGGCCAGGTGAACAGGGCGTTCACCCCGTCCTTGGTGTTGGGCTGCTTGCGCGCGGCCCGGGCCACCGGGCGGGCCACCAGCAGGTACACCGCCACGGCCGCCGCGCCGCCCAGGGCCACCGCCACCGGGAACGACACCTTCACCAGCTGCGACACGCCCTTGAGCAGCATGTAGGTGGCAAAGGCCCAGGCCATCAGCGCCACCAGCACCGGCACCATGCGCGTGGCGGCCTGGGTCATGTCGCCTTGGTAGGTGATGGTGCGCTTGATGACGTAGAGGAAACCCGCAGCGATCACCCCACCCATGAGCGGCGACACCACCCAGCTGGCCACGATGGAGCCGATGGTGCCCCAGTTGACCAGGCCCCAGCCCCCGGCGGCAATGCCGGCCCCCATCACCGCGCCGATGATGGAGTGGGTGGTGGACACCGGCGCGCCCAGCATGGTGGCCAGGTTCAGCCACAGGGCGCCGGCCAGCAGCGCAGCCAGCATCAGCCAGGTGAACTTCTCGGGGTCGGAAAAGGCGTTGACGTCGATGATGCCGCCCTTGATGGTGCCCACCACCTCACCGCCGGCGATGATGGCGCCCAGGGCCTCGAACACCGCCGCGATGAGGATGGCCCAGCCCAGGGTGATGGCGCCCGACCCCACGGCCGGCCCCATGTTGTTGGCCACGTCGTTGGCGCCGATGTTCATCGCCATGTAGCCGCCCACCGCCGCCGCGACGATGAGGAACCACAAAGCCTGGGTGCTCAGGCCCGGCAGGCCCTCGCTGCTGAAGGCCGCGTACAGGCCCACGCCGATCAGGAAAGCCACGGCCGCGGCCAGCCGCAGCATTTGGCGCAAATGCGCTTCGCCCGCGCGGGTGGCGGGCTTCAAGGTCATGCTCATGTTGTGTCTTGTGTGTCACCGCCGCCGGCCCTCTGGCGGGGCGCGGTCGGCGGCGTCGGGAAAGAAAAGAAACCAGCCCTTCAACGCAGGAAATGGTGTCGGTAGTGCTCCAGTTCGTCAATCGACTCGTGCACGTCGGCCAGGGCCGTGTGCCGTTGGTGCTTCTTGAACGCGGCGTACACCTCCGGGCGCCAGCGCTTGGCCAGTTCCTTGAGGGTGCTCACGTCCAGGTTGCGGTAATGGAAATAGGCCTCCAGCTTGGGCATGTACTTGACCAGAAAGCGCCGGTCCTGGCCAATGCTGTTGCCGCACAGCGGCGAACCGTTGCGCGGCACGTAGCGCTGGATGAAGTCCAGCAGTTGCTCCTGCGCGTCCGCTTCGGTCAGGGTGCTGGCGCGGACCTTGCCAATCAGGCCGCTGCGCCCGTGCGCCCCCTTGTTCCAGTTGTCCATGCCATCGAGCACCGCGTCGCTCTGGTGCAGCACCAGCACCGGTCCTTCCACCCGGGGCGTGAGCTGTGGCCCGGTGATCACCACCGCGATCTCCAGCAGCCGCTCTTTCTCCGGGTTCAGGCCGCTCATCTCGCAGTCGAGCCAGACCAGGTTCTGGTCGCTCTTGGCCAGCGACACGGCGGCACCGGGCGCGGCGGACTCGGCGTCGGGCGGGGCAAGGAAAACGTTCATGGGCCAAGATTTTCACCGATCCGGCACACCGCCCGGGGACTTTCGCTAGACTTGCCCCCATGACTGTTGTTTCCACCCCTGCGGCCACCGCCTGGACCGCGCTGTTTTGCGTGCTGCTGCTGGCCGGGCTGCTGACCCGCCTGTGGCTGGCCTCGCGCCAGATGCGCCACGTGGCCCGCCACCGCGACGCGGTGCCGCCCGCTTTCGCCGGCACCGTGGACCCGGCCGCGCACCGCAAGGCCGCCGACTACACCGTAGCCAAGTCGCGCCTGGGGTTGCTGGACATGGCCTTGGGCGCCGCTGTGCTGGTGGGCTGGACCCTGCTGGGCGGGCTGAACCTGCTCAACGAAAGCCTGCAAGCGCTGCTGGGCACCGGGCTGTGGCAGCAACTGGCGCTGCTGGGCGCGTTCTTCCTGGTGGGCGGGCTGTTGGAACTGCCGCTGGCCTGGGTCAAGACCTTCCGGGTGGAGGAACGCTTCGGCTTCAACAAGATGACGCTGGGCCTGTGGCTGAGCGACGGCGTCAAGGGCGCGCTGGTCGGCGGGGCCATCGGCCTGCCGATCGCGGCGCTGGTGCTGTGGCTGATGCAGGCCGCCGGCGGCCTGTGGTGGCTGTGGGCCTGGGGCGTGTGGATGGGCTTCAACCTGCTGCTGCTGGTGCTTTACCCCACGGTCATCGCCCCGCTGTTCAACCGTTTCGAGCCGCTGAACGACGACGCGCTGCGCCAGCGCATCGACGCGCTGATGGCGCGCTGCGGTTTTTCTGCCAAAGGCCTGTTCGTGATGGACGGCAGCAAACGCAGCGCCCACGCCAACGCCTACTTCACCGGCTTCGGCCCGGCCAAGCGGGTGGTGTTTTTCGACACCCTGCTGCAGCGCCTGAACCCCGGCGAGATCGACGCGGTGCTGGCGCACGAACTCGGCCACTTCAAGCACCGGCACGTGGTCAAGCGCATCGGGCTGATGTTCGCGGTCAGCCTGCTGGGCTTCGCCCTGCTGGGCTGGTTGTCGGGCCAGACCTGGTTCTACACCGGCCTGGGCGTCAGCCTCAACCTGGGCAGCCCCAACAGCGCGCTGGCGCTGCTGCTGTTCACCAGCGTCGTGCCCCTGGCGACCTTCTTCATCACGCCGCTGACCAGCCACCTGTCGCGCCAGCAGGAGTTCGAGGCCGACGCCTACGCCATGCAGCACGCCGATGGCCGCGACCTGGCCCAGGCACTGCTCAAGCTCTACAAGGACAACGCCAGCACCCTCACGCCCGACCCGTTGTTCGTGAAGTTCTACTACTCGCACCCGCCGGCCGGTGAACGGCTGGCCCGCATGCCGGTGCCGGCATGACCGCGCCCAGCTTGCAGGCCGGGCGGGTGGTGGCCACCTACGGCCGCCATTGCCTGGTGGAAACCGACACCGGGCAGCGCCTGATCTGCCACCCGCGCGGCAAGAAAAGCCAGGCCGTCGTCGGCGACCGGGTGCTGTGGCAGGCCAGCCAGGACGAAGGCACCATCGAACGCCTGCAGCCGCGGCGCAACCTGCTCTACCGGCAAGACGAAATCCGCACCAAGTCCTTCGCGGCCAACCTCGACCAGGTGCTGGTCCTGCTCGCGGCCGAGCCCGAATTTTCGGAAAGCCAGTTGATGCGCGCCCTGATCGCCGCGCAGGCCGAGGGCATTCCGGTGCTGGTGGTGCTGAACAAACGCGACCTGGGCCCCCTGTTCGAGCGGGCCTGGGCGCGGCTGGCCCCCTACCGGGCCATGGGCCAGACGGTGTTGCCGCTGAGCCTGGCCAGCGACGACGGCAGCCTGGCCGCCCTCACCGGCCAGTTGCTGGGCCGCACCACCCTGGTGATGGGCCCGTCCGGTGTCGGCAAAAGCACCCTGATCAACCGGCTGATCCCGCAGGCGCAGGCAGAGACCGCCGAGATTTCGCGCGCCCTCAACTCGGGCAAGCACACCACCACCAGCACCACCTGGTACTGGCTGGACGACACGCACCAGACCGCCCTGATCGACTCGCCCGGCTTCCAGGAATTCGGCCTGCACCACCTCGAGGCCACGCGCCTGGCCGCGCTGATGCCCGACTTCGCCCCGCACCTGGGGCAGTGCCGCTTCTACAACTGCACCCACCTGCACGAGCCCGGTTGCGCGGTGCGCCAGGCGCTGGCAGAGGACACGATTTCGGCCAACCGCTACCGCCTGTACGGTGAGTTGTTCGCGGAGCTGTCACAACCGCGCTACTGAACGCCGGCCCCAGAGCCGCGGCGCGCTGGGCCGTCTGGGCGTTCAGACCAGGCGCGCCAGCATGGCCAGGGCCAGCAGCAGCAGCCACAGCACCACGCTGCGCCAGACCAGACCGACCACGCTGGCCAGGTGCGCCAACTGCGGCACCCGACCGTCGGTGACGGCCACGCCCGCCGCCGGCTCGGCCGACTGCGGCCCCAGGGGTTGGCCCCCGAGGCGCACGTTGATCGCCCCGGCGGTGGCCGCCAGCAAGATGCCTTCGTTGCGGTCGGGAAACTGGCGGGCGTCCTGGCGCCAGTTGGCCACGGCTTCCTCGAAATTGCCCACCACCGCAAAGCCCAGGGCGGTGACGCGCACCGGCAGCGCATCGACCCACTGCCAGGCCAGGCGGGCGGCCTGTTGCAGGGCCTCGCTGGGCCCCGCGTCGGCCTGGGCACGCCAGGCACGGGACAGGTATTCGGCCAGCCGGTACAAGACGGCGCCGGCCGGCCCCAGGCCCAGCGCCGCCAGCAGCACAAAGCACACCAGCACACCGAAGACGTGGCGGTGCGCCTGCACCACCGAATGCTCGATCACGTGGCGCAGCAGTTCCTGGCGGGGCAGCTGGTCCACATCGACCTGGCGCCATTCGGCCAGCGCGGCCCGGGCGCGTGGTTCGTCGCCCGACTCCAGCGCCTCGCGGATGGCGGTGAAGTGGTGGCTGAACTGCCGGAAACCCAGCGTCAGGTACAGCAGCAGCACCAGCCAGGCAAAGGCCAGCACGGCACTGGCGTGCTGCAGCAGCCCGTAAATGCCAGCCGACAGCAGCGCGGGCACCGCCGCGGCCACCAGCCAGACCAGCCAGCCGTGGTGCGTCTGCCCCGCGTCCAGCGTGCGGCGCACCCAGCGCACCCAAGCCAGGACCGCGCCATGCACCGGGTTGTCGGCCGCCAGCGGTCGCGCCTGCTCCAGCAACAGGGCCAGCAAAATCGCGAAAAAACTCATGCCGGCATCATAGCGACACCACATCTGGCAGCCAGCCACCTTGGGCAGGGATTACCCGCAATGGCCCGCCTTCACGCGCTCAGAAAACGGTAGAGGTTGCGCAACATGCCAGCGGTGGCCCCCCAGATGAAGCGCTCCTGCCCGCCGTCGCGGTAGGGCATGGAGAACCACTGCCGGGCCCGGCCTTCCCAGTCCATCTGGTGGCGGCGGTGGTGGGCCGGGTCCATCAGAAAGGCCAGCGGCACCTCGAACGCCTCGGCCACCTCGTGCGGGTTGGGCGTCAGGCGGGCATCGGCCGGCACCAGCGCCACCACCGGGGTGACGACGAAGGCCGTGCCGGTGGTGTATTCGGGCAGGCAGCCCAGCACCTCGACGCGGTCCGGGGCCAGCCCCACCTCTTCGTGCGCTTCGCGCAGGGCGGCAGCGGTGGCGTCGGCGTCGTGGGGGTCGATCTTGCCGCCGGGGAAGGCGATCTGGCCGGCGTGGGTGGGCAGGTGCGCGGTGCGCTGGGTCAGCAGCAGGGTCGGCTCGGGCCGCTCCAGCACCGCCACCAGCACCGCGGCGGCTCGCAGGGCATGGTGGCTGAAACGCGGCTCGCGCCGCACCTCGGGTTGCCACACCGGGGGCGCGCGAAAGCGCTGGCGTAGGCCCGCGGCCGACAACGATTGGGACGGCACCGGCGGCAGGTGGGCATCGGTGCCCACCACGGGCACGGTCGAGGGATCAAACATGGGCAAGGGGCCACGGCGCCGTGGACTTGGGGTACAGTGCAAGCACAAGATTGTGCAACGACACGACACGGGGAGTGGGCCATGCGGTTCTTCGGGTTCGGGCGCCTGTGCGCCATGTTGTGGTGCTGCTGGGCCCTGCAGGCCTGGGCGGCGGTGGACGTCAACCAGGCCCCGGCCGAGGACCTGATGGCGATCAAGGGCATCGGCCCCCGCACCAGCGAACGCATTCTGCAGGCCCGGGCGGCGGGGCCGTTCCGCGACTGGCCGGACTTCATCCGGCGTGTCGCCGGCATCGGTCCGGCCACGGCGGCCAAGCTGTCGGCGCAGGGGCTCACGGTCAACGGCCTGGCCCTGCCAGCGTCCGGCGCAGCACCGCCCCAAACCTCGCACCCGCCCTTCCCAACCCAGCCCTCCATGACGGTGCCGCGCCCCCCTGCCGCCACGCGTTGAGTGCGGCCGGGTTATGCGTTCGCCGCATCAAGCCATCGAGGCTTGGCCTTGGACAAGTCGTGGGCGGCTCACTAAGCTCAGGCCCATGTTCAACCCCATTCCTTGCCCATGACCCCCTCCAACGCCACCGGCCCGCGCGCGGCCCATGCCCTGCCCTCCTACCTGCAGGCCGACCACCTCGGCCCCTGGGGCATTTTCCTGCAACAGGTGGACCGGGTCACGCCCTACCTGGGCGACCTGGCGCGGTGGGTGGAAACGCTCAAGCGCCCCAAGCGCATGCTCATCGTCGACGTGCCGATCCTGCTGGACAACGGCACCGTGGCCCATTTCGAGGGCTACCGGGTGCAACACAACACCTCGCGCGGCCCCGGCAAGGGCGGCGTGCGCTTCCACCAGGACGTGACCCTGTCCGAGGTGATGGCCCTGTCGGCCTGGATGTCGATCAAAAACGCCGCGGTCAACGTGCCCTATGGCGGCGCCAAGGGTGGCATCCGGGTCGATCCGCGCCAGCTGTCGTTGGGCGAACTGGAACGCGTCACGCGCCGTTACACCAGCGAAATCGGCCTGATCATCGGGCCGACCAAAGACATTCCCGCCCCCGACGTCAACACCAACGAACAGGTGATGGCCTGGATGATGGACACCTATTCCATGAACGTCGGGGAAACCGCCACCGGGGTGGTCACCGGCAAGCCGGTGGACCTGGGCGGCTCGCTGGGGCGGCGCGACGCCACCGGCCGCGGCGTGTTCACCGTGGGCGTGGAGGCCGCCCGGCGCATCGGCCTGGCCGTGCCGGGCGCGGCCGTCGCAGTGCAGGGCCTGGGCAACGTGGGCGGGGTCGCCGCCCGCTTGTTTGCCGAGGCCGGCGCGCGCGTGGTGGCGGTGCAGGACCACGCCGGCACCGTGTACCGCGAGGCCGGCCTGGACATACCGGCCCTGCTGGCCCACGCCGCCGCCCACGGTTCGGTGGCCGGCTTCCCCGGGGCCGAAGCCCTGGCCAGCGATGCGTTCTGGGACGTGCCCTGCGACATCCTGATCCCCGCAGCGCTGGAGCAGCAGATCACCGAAGCCAACGCGGGCCGCCTCCGGGCGCGCATGGTGATCGAGGGCGCGAACGGCCCGACCACGCCTCTGGCCGACGACATCCTGCGCGAGCGCGGCGTGCTGGTGTTGCCCGACGTGATCGCCAACGCCGGCGGCGTGACGGTCAGCTACTTTGAATGGGTGCAGGACTTCTCCAGCTTTTTCTGGAGCGAGGAGGAAATCAACGAGCGGCTGGTGAAGATCCTGAAAGGGGCGCTCGACACCGTCTGGCAGGTGGCGGAGGAACACCGCGTCAGCCTGCGCACCGCCACCTTCATCGTCGCCTGCCACCGCATCCTGCGGGCGCGCGACTTGCGTGGGCTCTACCCCTGAGGCTGGCAGGGCTACTGCGGCTCAGTGCAGGGGGCCGTCCAGGCCTGGGAGGTTGGGCAGGGGCAGCACCGGCACGCCCTCCTCCAGCAAGGCCAGGGTCTGTTCGGGGCTGGCGCGGCCGCGGATGTCGCGGCGCGCCACCTCGCCGTGGTGCATGCGCCGCGCTTCGTCGGCAAAGCGTTCGCCCACATCCTCGGTGCGGGTCACGGCCTCGCGCAGGGCCCGCCACGCGGCCGCTTGGTGCGCGGCGGCGTCCGCAGCGACCGGTGCGCGGGCGCTGGGTGCGCCCGCGGCGGTGGTGGGGGTGGCCGCAGCCGCGCCGGTGCATGGGGGTGACGCGGCCTCACCGCGGCCCAGGTTGAGGCGCGGGGCGCTCAGGCGCTTTTCGATCTGCCGGTCGCCACAGCAGGGGCAGATCACCAGGCCACGGGCGTGCTGTGCGCGGAAATCTTCTTCCGACGCAAACCAGCCTTCGAAGACGTGCGCCTGCCCGCAGGCCAGGTCCAGCACCTTCATGGCGCCACCCGTTCCCAGGTCAACGGCCAGTCGCCGCGCAAAACGTTCTGGAGCCAGAGCGCACCCGTGAGCGTCTTGGCATCGGTGACCACGCCGTCTCGGCAAGCGGCCAGCAGTTCGGCCGGTGTGACCGCCAGCACGTCCAGAAACTCCCCATCGTCCAGGCGGCGCGAGCCCGCGGTCAGTCCCCGGGCAAACCAGATGTCAATGCATTCGGTGGCGTAAGAGATGACCGGGTGCAGCACACCGGCGCGGGCCCATTCGACGGCACGGTAACCGGTTTCTTCCCACAGCTCGCGCTGGGCACAGGCCAGCACCGGCTCGCCCGGGTCCAGCTTGCCGGCGGGGAATTCGATCATCGCCCGGTGCAGGGGGTAGCGGTACTGGCGCTCCAGCACCACCCGCCCATCGTCCAGCAAAGGGATGACCATGACCGCGCCGGGGTGCACGATGTATTCGCGCACGGCTTCTCGCCCATCGGGCAGGCGCACCGTGTCGCGCTGGGCATGCAGAAAATGGCCCTGGTACACCGTGCGGCTGTGCAGCGGTGTTTCCTTCAGGTGGGCCGGTTGCAGGTCGGGCAACAAGGCCATGCCGGCCTCAGCGGCGCCGACCCAGGTAACGGTAGACGAAACCCGGGAAGGCAAAGGTCAGGAACATGGCCGCGGTGATGGCATAGAACTCCCAGCCTTGCGGGTAGATCTGGCCGGCGTGCTGTTCCAGCGCCAGCCCCACCCCCCCCACCACCAGGTACCACACCACCAGTTCGGCCAGGCGGGCCCACAGGCTTTTGGCGGCACCGGCCGTCGGCCACACGGCCAGCAAGCGTTCGTTGACGAATGGCAGGTTGGCGGCCAGGAAACCCAGGCCCACCACCAGCCACACAGAGGCAGCGGTATTCATGCGCGCAGCTTAGCTCAGGCCAGCATGGCGCGCACCGCGTCGGCGCACAAAGCCATCAGGCCACCGGGGACGATGCCCAGCACCAGCACCAGGGCACCGTTGACGGACAACACCGCGCGCACGTCCAGCGGCGCCTGGATGGCCGCCGTCTGCGTCGGCGCATCGAAGTACATGACCTTGACCACGCGCAAGTAATAGAAGGCGCCGATCAGCGACATCAGCACCGCGAACACCGCCAAGCCCACGTACAGGCCGCCACCGGCCTCCAGCAGGGCCTGCAGCACCGACAGCTTGGCGTAGAAGCCCACCAGCGGGGGCACACCGGCCAGCGAGAACATGCAGGCCGCCAACACGCCCGCGTAGAGCGGGCTGCGCTGGTTCAGGCCGGCCAGGTCCGACAGTTCCTCGGACTCGAAGCCGTCGCGCGACAGCAGCAGCACGACCCCGAAGGTGGCCAGGGTGGTCAGCACGTAGGTGACCACGTAGAACATGGCCGCGCCGTAGGCGTTGGCGGCATTCGACGCGTCGCCATTGACCACGCCACCGACGAAGGCCAGCAACATGAAGCCCATTTGTGAGATGGTGGAAAACGCCAGCATGCGCTTGAAGTTGGTTTGTGCCACCGCGGCCAGGTTGCCCACCAGCAGCGACACCACCGCCAGCACCGCCAGCATCTGCTGCCAATCGAACGCCAGCGGACCCAGACCCTCGACCAACAAACGCATGACGATGGCAAAGGCCGCCAACTTGGGCGCGCCACCGATCATCAGCGTCACCGCGGTGGGGGCGCCGTGGTACACGTCGGGCACCCACATGTGGAAAGGCACCACGCCCAGCTTGAAGGCCAGGCCCGCCACCACAAACACCACACCCAAGATCAGCACCTGCGACTTGTCGCCGCTGGCGCCAATGGCCTGCGCCACCACGGCCAGATCCAACGAGCCGGTCGCGCCGTACAGCAGGGACATGCCGTAGAGCAGGAAGCCGCTGGCCAGGGCGCCCAGCACGAAGTACTTCATCGCCGCCTCGGTGGCGCGCAGGTCATCGCGGCGCAGCGCCACCAGGGCGTAACCGGCCAGGGTCAGCAGTTCCAGCCCCAGGTAAATCACCAGGAAGTTGTGCGCCGAGATCATGATGAACATGCCCAGCAGCGAGTACGACGAGAGCGAGAACAGCTCACCGCCGCGCAGCATGTCGCGGTCCCGTGCATAGGGGCGGGCATAGACCAGGGTCACGATCATGGCGACCGCGGCAAAGCACTTGAGCCAGGCCGCCATCGGGTCGTTCACCACCATGCCACCAAAACCCGACAGGGTCTGGCCGCTGGCGCCCATGTAGCCCTGCAGGCCGGCCACCACGGCCAGGGTCAGCAGGGTCAGGCGGTAGGTGGACACGCGTCCGGGCGAGGCCACGAACAGGTCGTAAATCGCGATGAGGCTGGTCATCACCAGGAGAATGATCTCCGGCATGACCATGGCCAAGCTGATGCTGTCAATCATGAAGGGCTCTCTCGAATCTGGGTAAGGCGTGGGCGCGCACGCCTCAGGGCAGCTTGGACACGGCCACGTGCTTGAGCAGTTCGGCGACCGAAGGGTTCATCACGTCGGTGAAGGGCTTGGGGTGAATGCCCATGTACAGCACCATCACCGCCAGCAGCGCCATCACCAGGAACTCGCGTTTGTTGATGTCGAGCAGGGCCTTGACGTGGTCGTTGCCCACCGGGCCGAGGTAGACGCGCTTGAACATCCACAGCGAGTAGGAGGCACCGAAGATCAGGGCCGTGGCCGCGGCCATGCCGATCCAGAAGTTGGCCTTGACCGCACCCAGGATCACCATCCACTCGCCCACGAAACCGGCGGTGCCGGGCAGGCCGGCGTTGGCCATGGTGAACAGCAGCGCAAAGGCGGCAAACTTGGGCATGGTGTTGATGACACCGCCGTAATCGGCAATTTCACGGGAATGCACCCGGTCGTACAGCACACCGATGCCCAGGAACATGGCGGCCGAGACAAAACCGTGGGCGATCATCTGCACGATGGCGCCCGAGACGGCCAGGTCGTTGAACAGGAAGAAGCCCAACGAGACAAAACCCATGTGCGCCACCGACGAGTACGCCACCAGCTTTTTCATGTCCTGCTGCACCATGGCCACCAGGCCGACGTAGATCACGGCGGTCAGTGACAGGCCGATCATCAGGCCGGCCCATTCGTGCGAGGCGTCAGGCGCGATGGGCAACGAAAAGCGAAGGAAACCATAGGCGCCCAGCTTGAGCATGATGGCCGCCAGCACGGCGGAGCCGCCGGTGGGGGCTTCCACGTGCACGTCGGGCAGCCAGGTGTGAACCGGCCACATCGGCACCTTCACCGCGAAGGCGGCAAAGAAGGCGAAGAACAGCGCGGTCTGCACGCCCGCCCCGAGGGGCAGTTGGTGCCAAGTGGCCAGGTCGAAGCTGCCACCAGACACGTTGTACAGGTAGATCAGCGCCACCAGCATCAGCAGCGAGCCGAGCAGGGTGTAGAGGAAGAACTTGAACGCGGCGTAAATCTTGTTCGGGCCGCCCCAGATGCCGATGATCAGGTACATCGGGATCAGCGTGGCTTCGAAGAAGACGTAGAACAGCATGGCGTCGGCGGCGGCGAACACGCCGATCATCAGACCCGACAGGATGAGGAAGGCCCCCATGTACTGGTGGACGCGCTCGGTGATCGACTCCCAGCTGGCAATGACCACGATCACGGTGATGAAGGCCGTCAGCAGAACCAGCCACAGCGAGATGCCGTCCACCGCCAGATGGTAGTGGATGTTGAAGCGCTCGATCCAGGGGGTATTCTCCACAAACTGCATCGCGGCGGACCCGACCTCGAAGCCGGTGTACAGCGGCACCGTGACGGCCAGACCCAACAGGGCGCCGATCAGGGCCACCCAACGCACCAGGTGGGCGTGTTCGTCACGCCCGATCGCGAGCAGGACGACACCGAAAAAAATCGGCGTCCAGATCGCAAGGCTCAGCAAACCCATTTTCTTCTTCTCCTTATTTGGCGAGCCACACGAAGTAGGTCATGAAGGCCAGCAGACCGGCGATCATCACGAAGGCGTAGTGGTACAGGTAGCCGGTTTGCAATCGGCGCACCAGACCCGAAACGACACCGATCAGCTTCCAGCTCAGGTTGACCACCGCACCTTCGATCAGACCGCGGTCGCCGCCCTTCCACAGGCCGATGCCCAGGCCGCGCGCGGTTTTGGCCAGGATGTTTTCGTTGATCCAGTCCATGTAGTACTTGTTTTCCAGCACCACCACCACCGGGCGCAGGGCCCGGCCGATGGCCTGCGGCAGCGCGGGGTTGACCAGGTACATGTACCAAGCGGTCACGGCACCGGCCGCCGCCAGGTACAGCGGCGGGGTGGACAGGGCGTGCGAGGCCATGGCCAGCGGGCCGTGGAAGATCTCGGCGAAACGCACCATGGCCGGGTGCAGCGCCCCGTTGACGTGGATGGCGTCGGCCAGGAAGTCGCCAAACAGCATGGGCTGGATGGTCATGTAACCGATCACCACCGACGGGATGGCCAGCAGCAGCAGCGGCACCGTCACCACCCAAGGCGACTCGTGCGGCTTGCCGTCGCCATGGTGGCCGTGGTCGTCGTGGTGGTCGTCATGGCCGTGGTGGGTGTCTGGGTTCTGGTCGTAGCGCTCGGCCCCGTGGAACACGAGGAAGTACAGCCGGAACGAATAGAACGAGGTGACGAACACACCGGCCAGCACCGCGAAGTGGGCAAAACCGGCGGCGGGCAGGTTGCTGAAATGCACCGCCTCGATGATGCTGTCCTTGGAGTAGAAACCCGAGAACAGCGGCGTGCCGATCAGCGCCAGGGTGCCCAGCACGAAGGTGATCCAGGTGATGGGCATGTACTTGCGCACATTGCCCATCCAGCGGATGTCCTGGTTGTGGTGCATGCCCATGATGACCGAGCCGGCGCCGAGGAACAGCAGGGCCTTGAAGAAGGCGTGGGTCATCAGGTGGAACACCGCGACCGAGTAGGCCGACGCGCCCAGCGCCACAGTCATGTAGCCCAGCTGCGACAGCGTGGAGTAGGCGATGACGCGCTTGATGTCGTTCTGGATGATGCCCAGAAAGCCCATGAACAGCGCGGTGATGGCACCGATCACCAGGATGAAGTTGAGCGCCGCGTCGGACAGTTCGTAGATCGGCGACATGCGCGCGACCATGAAGATGCCGGCAGTCACCATGGTGGCGGCGTGGATCAGCGCGGAGATCGGGGTCGGGCCTTCCATGGAATCGGGCAGCCAGACGTGCAGCGGGAACTGGGCCGATTTGCCCATGGCGCCGATGAACAGGCAGACGCCAATGACGGTGACCAGCAGCGCGTCCTGGCCCAGGATGTACCACGGGAATTCAATGGCGGCCAGCTCGGGCGCCTTGGCGAAAATCTCGGTGTAGTTCAAGCTGCCGGTGTAGGCGGCGATCAGGCCTATGCCCAGGATGAAGCCAAAGTCACCCACGCGGTTGACCAGGAAGGCCTTCATGTTGGCGAAAATCGCGGTCGGCTTGTTGAACCAGAAGCCGATCAGCAGGTAAGACACCAGGCCCACCGCTTCCCAGCCGAAGAACAGCTGCAGCAGGTTGTTGCTCATCACCAGCATCAGCATGCTGAAGGTGAACAGCGAAATGTAGGCGAAGAAGCGGTTGTAACCGGCGTCTTCCTCCATGTAGCCGATGGTGTAGAGGTGCACCATCAGCGAGACGAAGGTCACCACACACATCATCATGGCGGTCAGGCCATCGACCATGAAGCCGATTTCCATCTTCAGCCCACCGACCACCATCCATTCGTAGAGGGTTTCGTTGAAACGCGCACCGTCCACCGCCACGCTCTTGAGCGTGAGGGCCGACAGCACGAAGGCGATCAGCACGCCCAGGATGGTGAAGGTGTGGGCGGCACGGCGGCCGATGACGTTGCCACCGAACTGGGTGCCCAGAACGCCGGCCAGGAGGGCACCCACCAGCGGCGCCATCGGCACCGCGAGCAGCGTGCTTGCAGAAAGGCTTGTACTCATCGTTGTGACTTTGCGTAAAACCCTTGAGCGTCAGCCCTTGAGCGTGTTGAGTTCGTCCACGTTGATGGAGGAACGGTTGCGGAACAGCAGCACCAGGATGGCCAGGCCAATCGCGGACTCGGCCGCGGCCACCGTGAGGATGAAGAACACGAAGATCTGGCCGTGCAAATCGCCCAGGTAGTGCGAGAAGGCCAC
>NZ_JAAQQT010000699.1:0-4865 GCF_011742065.1 Aquabacterium sp. A08 | reverse complement strand
GTCTGGCCCTCCTCGTTCGACGGCTGTGCGACGGCTTTCGGGGTGGCGGCGAGCGACACCACCGTCAGCCGGTCTTCGGCCTTGACCCGCACCTGGATGGCGGGGTCGATGGCCTTGCTTTCTTTACGCTGGCGCAGCGTCAGCGCAATCGCGGCTACCATGGCCAACAGCAGGATGACGGCCGCCACCTCCACCGGGTAGGTGTACTGGCTGTACAGCAGCTTGCCCAGTTCACGGGTGTTGGAATGGTCGGACGCGTGCATGCCCGAGACCGCGGCGGTGGCGTCCACCGTCAAGGTGGGAAAGCCCACCCACAGCACCGCGATCAGTTCGGCACTGACCAGCAGACCCAATACCGCCGCGAGCGGGAAGTGGCGCCAGAAGCCGGCTCGAAGCTCGTCGACGTTGATGTCCAGCATCATCACCACGAACAGGAACAGCACCATCACCGCACCCAGGTACACCAGCACCAGGGTGATGCCCAGGAACTCGGCCTTGAGCAGCAGCCACACGGCCGCGGCCTGGGAAAACGCCAGCATCAGGTACAGCACCGCGTGCACCGGGTTGCGCGCGGTGACGACGCGGAAGGCCGCAAACAGCAGCACCGCCGAAAACAGGTAAAAAAAGCCCGCTTGGTAATCCATGTTGTTCTCGCTTGGCCTTTCAGCGGTACTTGGCGTCGGCCGCCTTGGCCGCCGCGATCTCGGCTTCGTAGCGGTCACCCACGGCCAGCAGCATCTCTTTGGTGAAATAGAGGTCGCCGCGCTTTTCGCCGTGGTATTCGAGGATCTGGGTCTCGACGATGGCGTCGACCGGGCAGGCCTCTTCGCAAAAGCCGCAGAAGATGCACTTGGTCAGGTCAATGTCGTAACGCGTGGTGCGGCGGGTGCCGTCGTCGCGCACGTCGGACTCGATGGTGATGGCCATGGCCGGACAGACCGCCTCGCACAGTTTGCAGGCGATGCAACGCTCTTCGCCGTTGTCGTAACGGCGCTGGGCGTGCAAGCCACGGAAACGTGGCGACAGCGGGGTCTTTTCCTCGGGGAACTGGACCGTGACCTTGCGGCGCAAGGCGTAGCGACCGGTCAGGGCCATGCCCTTGAACAGTTCAACCAGCAGGAAACTCTTGAGAAAGTCCTTCAGCGAGAAGGGCGCAACAGCGGTGGCAGACATGCGTGTGGCCTCTTTACTTCCAGATGTTCCAGGACGTCTGCATCACCGCGCCGACCAGCAGCAGCCAGACCAACGTGACCGGGATGAACACTTTCCAGCCCAGACGCATGATCTGGTCGTAACGGAAGCGGGGGAAGGTGGCGCGGATCCAGATGAACATGGACACGACGACGAAGGTTTTCAGGCCCAGCCAGATCCAGCCCGGGACCCAATTGAACAGGGCGCTGTCGATCGGGGAGGCCCAGCCGCCCAGGAACATCAACACCGCCAGGATGGACACCAGCCACATGCTGGCGTATTCGGCCAGGAAGAAGATGGCGAAGCCCATGCCCGAGTACTCGACCATGTGACCGGCCACGATCTCGGCCTCGCCCTCGACCACGTCGAAGGGATGGCGGTTGGTTTCGGCCACACCGGAGATCAGGTAGACCATGAAGATGGGCAGCAGCGGCAACCAGTTCCAGGACAGGAAGGTCAGGCCCATGTCGGCGCCCATGCCACGGTTCTGGGAATTGACGATCTCGACCAGGTTCAGGCTGCCGGCGGTCATGACCACCACCAGGAAGCAGAAACCGATGGCCAGTTCGTAGCTCACCATCTGGGCGGACGCACGCAGCGCCCCCAGAAAGGCGTACTTGGAGTTCGACGCCCAGCCGGCGATGATCACGCCGTACACCTCGATCGAGGTGATGGCCAGGATCACCAGCACGCCCGCGTTGACGTTGGCCAGCACGGCTTCGGGGCCGAAGGGCACCACCGCCCAGGCGGCCAGCGCCGGCATGATGGCCATGATGGGGCCGAGCCGGAACAGGCCCTTGGAGGCGGCCGTCGGGTTGATCAACTCCTTGCTCAGCAGCTTGACCGCGTCGGCGATGGGCTGCAGCAAACCAAACGGACCGACCCGGTTCGGGCCCAGGCGCACCTGCATGAAACCCAGCAGCTTGCGCTCCCACAGCGTCAGGTAGGCCACCGCGCCCATCAACGGGGCCAGCACGGCCACGATCTTGATCAGCGTCCAGAGGACGGGCCAGGCGGCGGTTTGCCACCAGCCGGCGGCCAGCAGGTTCAGGCCGCCGTTGTACATCGCGTCGATCATGCGCACACCCCCTCTTCGGTCCGCTGGGCGGCCCGGCCATCGGCCGTCAGTTGCAGCGACGGCGCGCGGCGCACCAATCCGTCGAGCTGGTAAATGGCGGCCACGCAGGGCGTGCCGGAGGTGACCGAGGTGTCGATCGGGGCCGACGTGCGGTTGTCGAGCCGGGCGGCATCGACCACCGAGCCGGCGGCCACGCCCGGCAGGGCCTGGGCCAGCACGGCCTGCGACGATTCGGCGTCAAAGCCACGCAGACCCAGCAGGCTGCCCAGCACGCGCAGCACCTTCCAGCACGGGCGGGTGTCGGCCAGGGGTTTGACCACCGCGTGGAAACTTTGCAGGCGGCCTTCGGCGTTGACGAAGGAGCCCGAGGTTTCGGTGAACGGCGCGATGGGCAACAGCACATCGCTCACGTCGAGGTTGGTCTTGAAAGGGCTGAGCGTCACCACCATGTCGGCCTGCTGCAGACCCTGGCGGCACACCGCCGTGTCCAGACCCGGTTCGACGTTGAGCAGCACCGCGGCTTTGAGGCCGCCGGTCAGCATCTGGGTGGCGTTCAGGCCGCCCTCGCCAGGGAGGGCACGGACCAGCTGCGCGCCGACCGTGTTGGCGGCTTCGGTCAGGTAGCCGACGCGAGCGCCGGTTTGGGTGCCGATCCACTGCGCCAGGGCCAGCAGGGCGGACGCCTGTTCGTGGTGCGCGGCGGCGTTGCCCAGCAACACGGCCTTGCGCTCGCCCGACAGCAGCGAAGCCGCGATCGCTCGGGCTTCGGCCGTGACCTGCACATCGGCCGGGGCGGCCACGCCGGTGGTTTCGGCCACGGCGGCGGCAATGCCGGCCAGGGCGACGGTCCAGTAGCCGGCGTCGGCCTGCACCGCGTGGGACACGGGCAGTGCCCAGTCCTGCAGGCCGGCCCACAGCGCGCTCACCTGGGCCCCCTTGCGGGCGGCCTGGCGGATGCGCTGGGCAAACAGGGGGTGGTCCTTGCGCAAGTTGGAGCCGACCACCAGCACACGGTCCAACGAGGACAGTTCCGCAATGGGCAGACCCAGCCAGCGGGCCGCACCGGCCGGTGCGGGGTGGCGGTAGTCGGCCGCGCGCAGGCGGGTGTCGATGTTCTGGCCGCCCAGACCGCGCACCAGCGCGCCGGCCAGGTGGAGTTCCTCGACCGTGCTGTGCGGGCTGGCGATCACGCCGATGGCGGCAGCGCCCTGCTCCGCCTGCACCTGCTTCAGGCCGTTGGCCACGTATTCCAGCGCGGTCTGCCAATCCACGGCCTTCCACTCGCCGCCCTGCTTCAGCATCGGCTGGGTCAGGCGCTCATCGCCGTTCAGGGCTTCGTAGCTGAAGCGGTCGCGGTCGGCGATCCAGCATTCGTTGACGGCGTCGTTTTCCAGCGGCACCACGCGCATCACGCGGTTGCTCTTGACCTGAACGATCAGGTTAGCGCCGGTGGAATCGTGCGGGCTCACGCTCTTGCGCCGCGACAGCTCCCAGGTGCGGGCCTGGTAGCGGAAGGGCTTGCTGGTCAGGGCGCCGACCGGGCAGATGTCAATCATGTTGCCCGACAGCTCGGAGTCCACCGTGTCGCCGACGAAGGTTTCGATCTCGGAATGCTCGCCGCGGTGCGACATGCCGAGTTCCATGATGCCGGCGATTTCCTGACCGAAGCGCACGCAACGGGTGCAGTGGATGCAGCGGCTCATCTCCTCCATGGAGATCAGCGGGCCCACGTCCTTGTGGAACACCACACGCTTTTCTTCTTCGTAGCGCGATGCACCGCCGCCGTAACCCACGGCCAGGTCTTGCAGTTGGCACTCGCCGCCCTGGTCGCAAATGGGGCAGTCCAGCGGGTGGTTGATCAGCAGGAATTCCATGACCGACTGCTGGGCCTTGATGGCCTTGTCGGACTTGGTGCGCACGATCATGCCCTGCGTCACCGGCGTGGCGCAGGCGGGCATGGGCTTGGGCGCTTTTTCCACGTCCACCAGGCACATGCGGCAGTTGGCCGCGATGGACAGCTTCTTGTGGTAGCAGAAGTGGGGAATGTAGCTGCCCGCCTTGTCGGCCGCATGCATCACCATGCTGCCCGGCGGAACCTCCACCTTCTTGCCGTCGAGTTCGATTTCAACCATTTGTGCTTGCCTCAAACGTAGGCCGGGACCATGCAGGTCTTGTGTTCGATGTGGTGCTCGAACTCGTGGCGGAAGTGCTTGATCATGCCGCGCACCGGCATGGCGGCCGCGTCGCCCAGCGCGCAGATGGTGCGCCCCATGATGTTCTCGGCCACGTTGTCGAGCAGCGCCAGATCGCTGGGCTTGCCCTCGCCGCGTTCGATGCGGTCCACCATGCGCCACAGCCAGCCGGTGCCTTCGCGGCACGGCGTGCACTGGCCGCACGATTCGTGCATGTAAAAGTAGCTCAGGCGCTGCAGCGACTTGACCATGCAACGCGTGTCGTCCATGACGATGACCGCGCCAGAACCCAGCATGGAGCCGGCCTTGCTGATGGAGTCGTAGTCCATCGTGCAGTCCATGATGATGTTGGCCGGCAGCACCGGGGCGGACGAGCCGCCCGGAATCACTGCCTTGAGCTGGCG
>NZ_JAAQQT010000698.1:3089-19364 GCF_011742065.1 Aquabacterium sp. A08 | reverse complement strand
CGGCCACGGCGTCGGCCAGGGTCGCGCCGTCGGGCAGCGGCTGGGGGCGTTGGTTGATCAGGACTTGCATGCCGGCGGGGTTCAGTGGGCCAGGGCGGCGGGGGCCGCCTGGTCGTCAAAATGCAGCCCGAGCCGCTGGGCCAGCGCCTGGGTGCCCTGCTGCAGGTGTTCCAGCACCGCGTCGTGGACGGCCGGGGCGATCAGGTAGCCGTGGCGGTACAGGCCGTTGACCTGCAACACCCGTGGCGCACAGGCGCGCACGGCGGGCAGGTTGTCGGGCAGGGTGGGGCGGCACTGGCTGTTGAGTTCCAGGATGCGCGCCTCGCCAAAGCCGGGGTGCACCGCGTAAGCCGCGCTCAACAGTTCCAGGGTGGAGCGCACACTGGCGGGGGAGAGGTCGTCGGTCTCGATCTCGGTGGCGCCGATGACGAACACGTGGTCGGGCTTGGGCGCGATGTAGATCGGGTAGCGCGGGTGCAACAGCCGGGTGGGGCGTTGCAGGGTCACGTCGGGGGCGTGCAGGCGCACCACCTCGCCGCGCACCCCGCGCAGGCCGCGGGGGCGGGGCCAGTCGCCGTGGGCGCCCAGGCCGCGGCAGTCCAGCACCCAACCGCCGTGGCGGCGCTGGTGGGCCTGGGCCTGTTCCAGCGTCCAGGCGCTGTGCCAGTCGGTGGGCACGCCCAGGGCGTCCAGCGTGGCGCTGAGGGCGGGCAGCAGTTGCCGGTTGTCCAACTGGCCTTCGCCTGGCAGGTACAGGCCGTTGTGAAAACGCTGGGCCAGCGCCGGCTCCAGGCCCGTCAGCCGCGGGCCGTCCAGCACCTCGGGCGTGGGCAGGCTGGGCAGCACCTGGGTGGTGGCGGCCAGTTGCTGGCGAAAGCGCACGGCCTCGCCCGCGTCTTGCCGGTGCCACAGAATGAGCGTGCCGGCCTGCTGGAAGTACACCGGCTGGGTCAGGTGGGCCAGCAGTTCGGGCCAGCGCGTCAGGGCGTACTGGCCCATGGCCACCACGCTGGGCTCGGTCACGGCCGATTCGGCCAGGGGCGCCAGCATGGCGGCGGCCACCCGGGCGGCGCCGCCGCTGCCGTGGGGGTCGCCGGCGTCCACCAGGCGCACCGGGTGGCCGGCCCGGGCCAGGCTGACGCCCAGCAAGCGGCCCATCAGGCCGGCGCCGAGGATCAGCACCGGCTCGCGTTCGAAAAGAGGGGAAGGTGTCTTGGTCATGCGAGGTTGAGCCCCGAAATTACATCACAAGCGGGGCCACTGGCCGGGGGCGCTGCAGGATAATCCGCCCATGAGCCCGCCCTTGCCCCACTACCCCCGCGTCTTGACCATTGCCGGCAGCGATTCTGGCGGTGGCGCCGGCATCCAGGCCGACCTGAAGACCTTCAGCGCCCTGGGCTGTTACGGCATGACGGCCATCACCGCCCTGACGGCGCAGAACACCCTCGGCGTGAGCGCCATTCATGGCGTGCCGCCGGCGTTTTTGCGCGCGCAGCTGGCGGCGGTGCTGGACGACATCGGGGTGGACGCGGTCAAGGTCGGCATGCTGCACGCGCCAGAGGTGGTGGAGGTGGTGGCCTGGGCCATCGACACCTACGGCCTGCGCCAAGTGGTGCTGGACCCGGTGATGGTGGCGACCAGTGGCGACGCCCTGATCGAGCGCGAGACGGTGGGGGTGCTGGTGGCGGAGCTGTTCCCGCGCGCCACGGTGGTGACCCCCAACCTGGACGAAGCCGGCCTGCTGCTGGGCCGCCCGGTGCACACCGAGGACGACCTCGACGCCGCCGGTGCCGACCTGCTGGCCCTGGGTGCGCGCGCCGTGCTGCTCAAGGGGGGCCACCTGGGCGGCGACCTGCTGACCGACGTGCTGGCCCTGGCCGACGAGCCGGCCACCTACTGGCAGCGGCTGGTGGGGCCGCGCATCGCCAGCCGCAACGTGCACGGCACCGGTTGCACCCTGTCGTCGGCGATTGCTGCGCAACTGGCGTTGGGCCACCCATTGGAGGAGGCGGTGCAGGCCGCACACGGTTACATCCGCGCGGCCATCGAGGCCGGTGCCGGGGTGCGCACCGGTCAAGGCCACGGCCCCCTGAACCACGGGTTTGCGCCCGTGCCCATGCACCGGCTGGGCTGAAGCCTTCAGCCCGGGACCGCACCGGCCACGCCCAGCAGTTCGTGCAGGCGCGGGCTGGTGGTGGTGTACTGCAGCAGCACCCGGCGCTCAGGGTGAACGATGGCCGCCGCCGCGAACGCCGCCAGCGTGGCTTCGTGGAAGCCGCACAGGATGAGCTTGCGTTTGCCCGGGTAGGTGTTGATGTCGCCCACCGCGAACACCCCGGTTTCGGCCGTGCTGAAGGTGTCGGTGGCCACCGGCAGCAGTTTGCGCTCCAGGGCCAATCCCCAATCGGCCAGGGGGCCCAACTTGGGCGACAGGCCCAGGCGCGGCAGCAGCGCGTCCAGGGGCAGGTGGTCGGTGGTGTCGGCGAGCGTGGCCACCTGCAGCGCCGCCAGCCGGCCGTCTTGGGTCAGCTCCAGCCCCACCGGCTGACCTGGCACCAGCCGCACCTGGCCAGTGGCCAGGGCGGTGCGCACGGCCGCGTCCAGCGCGGGGTCGGCCTTGAACTTGTCGGTGCGGTGCAGCAGCGTCAGGCTGGCGCAGGTGCCGGCCGACAGCAGATCCAGCAGCGTCTGCAGGGCCGCGTCTTCGCCGCCCATCACCACCACGTGCTGACCGGTCAGGGCGGCCGCGCCGGGCCCGTGGTAATGCACCTGGCGGCCTTCCAGGGCCTCCAGCCCCGGCAGCGGGGGTTTGCGCGGCACAAACGCGCCCACGCCCGCGGCGATGAACACGGTCTGGGTCACGAACGCCGTTCCGGCGCTGGTGCGCAACGCAAAGCGTCCGTCCGGCAGGCGGCCGAGGCTGAGCACCTGCTGGCCCAGGTGCAGGGGCTGGCGAAATGGGGCGATTTGTGCCAGCAACCGCTCGGTCAATTCCTGGCCGGTGCACACCGGCAGGCCCGGGATGTCGTAGATGGGCTTGTCCGGGTACAACTCGGCGCACTGGCCACCGGCGTGCGGCAGGGCGTCCACCAGATGGGTGTCCACCTCCTGCAGGCCCAACTGGAAGGCCTGGAACAGGCCGACCGGGCCGGCGCCCACAACGACGGCTTGGGTCTGGATGACCGGTGCGTCCATGCGCGGCGCGGTGGCGGGGGTCAGCGTTGCAACAGGGCCAGCTTGCCGGGCTGGTCCTTGTGCTGCTCGGCGTCGGGCAGCGGCGCCTTGCGCTTGGTGATGCTTTTCCAGTTCGGCAGCAGGGCCAGTTCGGCGTTGATCTTGATCATGTGCTGCTGGTCTTTGGGCACGTCTTCCTCGGCGTAGATGGCGCTCACCGGGCACTCGGGGATGCAGACGGCGCAGTCGATGCACTCGTCGGGGTCGATGGTGAGGAAGTTGGGGCCTTCGCGGAAGCAGTCCACCGGGCAAACGTCCACACAGTCGGTGTATTTGCAGGCGATGCAGGCTTCGGTAACAACGTGGGTCATGGTGGGGTGCTGCGGGGCGCAGCCTGTGTGTCAATGCAAAAGCCGACCGACTCGACAGGCGTTGCATGCAACGGTCCCTGCGGAGCGGCCGGTTGGGCTCGAAGCCCAGATTTTATGGGCAAGGCGCAGCGCGGCCTGGCGCGGCCTCAGTTCACCAGCACGGCGCCCGAGGTTTTGTGGCTGGCGGTGTCCACCAGAATCAACGCCCCCAGGGCGCGCGAGCGCTGGAAAGGCACGGCCGGCACCGCTTCCTGCAGCAGCAGTTCCACGTGGCCGATGGCGTTGGGGTCCAAATGGTCAGCCGCTTGTTCGGCCAGGGTGTGGATGTCGAGCTTGTGGACCACACGGCGCACCTTGGCCTTGACCCAGCGGTGGCCGTGCAGCGCCCAGTAGACGCGGCCGGCGACCAGGGGTTCGTCGTCCATCCAGGCGACGGTGGCCGACAGTTCCTTGCTGCCCGGGTAGGGACGGACGGTGGCCGGGGTGTCGAAATCGTCGTCCGCGACGGCGGCGGCCACCGGCGCGGCCAGAATCCAGTCGCCACGGGACACGTCCACTTCGCGGTCCAGCACCAGGCCGGCGCTGTGGCCGGCTGCGGTGGCCTGGGGCTGGCGGGTGGCGCTCAACACCTGGGCCACCACGGCTTTCTGGCCGCTGGGGAAAACCTGCACTTCGGTGCCGGGCGTGAAAGTACCGGCGGCGACGCGGCCCCAGAAAATGCGACGGCCCTGGTGCGTGACATTGCTGTCGTGCTGCTTTTCCACCCACTGCACCGGGAAGGCCACGGGGGCGGTGGTGTCTTGGGGGGTGTTGGGCAGCTTTTCCAGCAATTGCAGCAGGGTGGGGCCTTGGTAGCCGCACCAGCCGGGGTTGGTGAAGTCCACCACGTTCCAGCCTTTGAGCGCGGACACGGGCACGGTGGCCGTCACGGGAATGCCGGCCTCGGCGGCGAAGGCGTTCAAAGCCGCGCTGATGTGGCGGTAGGCCACGGTGGCGTCGTCCACCGCGTCGAGTTTGTTGACCGCGAACACGATGCTGGGCACGCGCAACAACTGGCACAGCAGCGAGTGGCGGCGGGTTTGCGGCAGCAGTTTCAGGGCCGGGTCGGCCCAGTCCAGCTTGGTGGCATCGACCAGCACCACGGCGGCGTCGGCGCTGGAGGCGGCCGTCACCATGTTGCGGGTGTACTGCTCGTGGCCGGGCGCATCGCCGATGATGAACTTGCGGTCTTCGGTGCTGAAGTAGCGGTAGGCCACGTCGATGGTGATGCCTTGCTCGCGCTCGGCGCTCAGGCCGTCGGTCAGCAGGGCCAGGTCGGTTTCGCCGCCGCGTTGCACGCCAGCCAGGTGGTCTTGCAGCACGGCTTTGCTGTCTACCAGCAGGCGGCCGATCAGCGTGCTTTTGCCGTCGTCCACCGAGCCGCAGGTGATGAATTTCAATGCGTCCATGTTCTTGCTTTCAGTCGGTCGGTGGGGTCAGAAATAGCCTTCGCGCTTGCGCTTTTCCATTGAGGCGTCGCTGGTCTTGTCGTCCATGCGGGTGGCGCCGCGCTCGCTCAGGTCGGCGGCCAGGGTTTCGATCACGATCTCGCCCGGGGTGGCGGCGGTGCTGGCCACGGGGCAGGTGCAGGTGATGTCGCCCACGGTGCGGAAGCGCACGTCGCGCACCACCACTTCTTCGCCGTCCTTCGGCGAGGTCAGTTCGGTCACCGGCACCAGCAGGCCCTTGCGTTCCACCACCTCACGTTGGTGGGTGTAGTACAGGCTGGGCAGGGCTATCTGTTCGCGCTCGATGTACTGCCACACGTCCATCTCGGTCCAGTTGCTGATGGGGAAGACGCGGAAGTGCTCGCCCGGTTGCAGGCGGGTGTTGAAGAGGGTCCACAGCTCGGGGCGCTGGGCCTTGGGCTGCCACTGGCCGAAGCTGTCGCGGTGGGAGAAGATGCGCTCCTTGGCGCGGGCCTTTTCCTCGTCGCGGCGGGCGCCGCCCATCAGCGCATCGAAGCGGAATTCCTCGATCGCTTCGAGCAGCGTGACGGACTGGTGCGCGTTGCGGCTTTCGCCGGGGTGGCTCAGGCGCACGGTGCCGCGCGCCATGGAGTCCTCCACGCTGCGCACGATCAGCTCGGCACCCAGTTCCTGGGCACGGAAGTCGCGAAAGTCGGTCACTTCAGGGAAGTTGTGACCGGTGTCGATCATCAGCAGCGGGTAGGGAATGCGGCCCACGCCAAAGGCCTTTTCGGCGCACTTGAGCATGACCAGCGAGTCCTTGCCGCCAGAGAACAGCAGTGCGGGGCGCTCGAAGGCGGCGGCCACCTCACGCAGGATGAAGATGGTTTCTTCTTCCAGGGCGTCGAGGTGTGCATTCGCGAGGTGGTGGCGCATGTTCTTGTCTTCGTTGAGCAGTTCGGGGTCGATGCGGGCGTTCATGTGATTCCTGTCTTGGCTGCGGTCCTTCGGACCTTCGCTGAAGCTTCGGGCGGGGTTTGTGCTTGGCGCAAACCGAGGCGCTTGCGCGCCTCAGGCCTGTGGCTTGACATGCAAGCCACATTCCTTTGCCGCCTCGCTTTCCCACCACCAGCGGCCAGCGCGGAAGTCCTCGCCCAGACTGATGGCGCGGGTGCAGGGAGCGCAGCCGATGCTGGGGAAGAACTGGTCGTGCAACGGGTTGTAGTCCACGCCGCGCGTGGCGATGTAGTGCCACACGTCGCCCCAGGTCCAGTCGGCCAGCGGGTTGAACTTGGTCAGGCCTTTGGAGGCCACTTCGGCCGTGTCGATCAGCGGCACCTCGGCGCGGGCGTTGGACTGTTCGCGGCGCAGGCCGGTGATCCAGGCCTTCTGGCCCTGCAGGGCGCGGCCCAGCGGCTCCATCTTGCGGATGCCGCAGCAGGCCTTGCGCAGGGCGATGCTGCGGTACATGGCGTCGGCACCTTCGCGGGAAACGAACTGCACCACCGCCTCTGGCTCCGGGCGATAGACCTTGACGGGCGCGCGGGACGTTTGCGCGGTGCGTTCCAGCAGGGCCAGGGTTTCGGGATGCAGCGCGCCGGTTTCCAGCACGAACACGGGAATGTCCAGCGCCAGCGCGTTGATCAGGTGGGTGATGACGACATCTTCCGCGCCCAGGCTGGAGGCCTGAGTCAAGGGTTGGAAGTCGGCCGCGGCGCGGCGCAGCAAGGCTTCGGTTTCGGCCAGCTTGGCGTCGAAGGTGGCAGACGGCTTGGCGTGCAGCTGGGTGGCCGGCAGCGCCTGGGGTGTGAAGGCAGAAGCCGCCGCCGGCTCGGAAGTGGCGGTCAGGGGGGCGGTGGTGTCGCTCATGGGGTTTCCTGAAACAGCGGTGCTCAGGCCACGCGGGCGAACAGCGGGCGCGGCTGCTGCAGGTCGCCCTGGTAGAAGCCGCTGAAGTGGCGCAGCAACGCTTCGCCGTGGGCCAGGTCCTGGTCGTCGCGCAGCACCGCTTCGCTGAAGCCGCAGCGCTGCATCTGCACCAGTTGGTCGATCAGCACGTCGCCGGTGGCGCGAATGTCACCGGTAAAGCCCAGGCGGCGGCGCAGCAGCACGGCCTGGCTGAAGGCGCGGCCATCGGCGAATTTGGGGAAGTGCAGGTCGATGCGCTGCACACCGGCGAGCGACAGGGCCCGCACGTCGGCGGCGTTGTCCACGGCCAGCACGCCTTCGGTGCTGGGGGTGGTTTGCGAGGGGGTCAACAATTTCATGGGCTTACCAAAGGGGGCGATGGGGCGGGGGCGGCAGGCACGGCGCTCAGGCGCCCACGGCCTCTTCGCGCACCGGGGTGCGGGCGGTGGTCACGCGCACCGCGTTGGCGGCGGCCTTGAACGGGTCGTGGCCCACGCGCTTGAGCGTGTCGATGAAGCGTTCGTGCTCCTGACGCAACTCGCGGTAGGTGTTGATCACGGCCTCCACCGCTTCGGTGATTTCGTTGGCCGCAAACGACGGCCCCACGACCTTGCCGGCCACGGGCGCGCCGCTCAGGACCGAACCGTCGGAGCCGGCCAGGGTGAGCTGGTACCACTCCTGGCCGTCTTTGTCCACGCCCAGAATGCCGATGTGCCCGCTGTGGTGGTGGCCGCAGCTGTTGATGCAGCCGCTGATGTGCAGGTCGATCTCGCCCAGGTCGTGCAGCTCGTCCAGGTCCTGGTAGCGCGCGGTGATGGCTTCGGCCACGGTGAGCGAGCGGGCGTTGGCCAGGTCGCAGAAGTCGCCGCCGGGGCAGGCGATCATGTCGGTCAGCAGGCGGATGTTGGGTCGCGCCAGGCCGAGTCGGCGAGCGTCGCGCCACAGGTCGGGCAGGGCGTCGCAGCGCACCCAGGGCAGCACCAGGTTCTGGTCGTGTGTCACGCGCACCTCGCCCGCGCTGTACTGGTCGGCCAGTTCGGCCACGGCGTCCAACTGGTCGGCCGTGGCGTCGCCGGGCGCCTGGCCCAGGCGCTTGAACGACAGCGTCACCGCGCGCAGGTCGGGGTTCTTGTGTGGTTGCACGTTCTGCTGAATCCAGCGGCTGAATTCCACGTCGTCCTCGGCCGCCGCGCGCAGGATGCGGGCGACTTTCTCGTCGGTGCAATGGGCCGAGGCACCGGCCGGCGGCGGGGTGAAGCAGCGGCTCACGCGCTCCAGCTCGGCGGCGGTGATGGTGTGCGGCGCGCCGTCCTGCTCCACGATGCGGCGGTACTCGGCCTCCACTTCGTCGATGTAGCGCTGGCCTTCGGCCTTCACCAGAATCTTGATGCGGGCCTTGTAGATGTTGTCGCGGCGGCCCCAGGCGTTGTAGACGCGCACCAGGGCTTCCAGGTAGTTGAGGATCTGGTCGCAGGGCAGAAAGGCGCGCATCACCGTGGCGATGGTGGGGGTGCGGCCCATGCCGCCACCGGCCAACACCTTGAAGCCGAGCTGGCCCGCTTCGTTGCGCACCATCTGCAGGCCCACGTCGTGCCAGTGGGTGGCGGCGCGGTCTTCGCGTGCGCCGGTGATGGCGATCTTGAACTTGCGCGGCAGGAAGGCGAACTCGGGGTGCAGGGTGCTCCACTGCCGCAGGATTTCGGCGAAGGGGCGCGGGTCGGCCACCTCGTCCACCGCAATGCCGGCCAGTTCGTCGGTGGTGATGTTGCGGATGCAGTTGCCGCTGGTCTGGATGCCGTGCATGTCCACGCTGGCCAGCAGGTCCATCACGTCGGCGGCCTGGTGCAGCGGAATCCAGTTGTATTGGACGTTCTGGCGGGTGGTGAAGTGGGCGTAGCCCGTGGGCAGGCGGCTGGCAATGGCCTTACCGTCGCGCAGATGGATGCTGCCCAGTTGGTTTTGTGCCGCCACGGCACCCTGGAACACCTCGTGGCTGGGCTGGTCGTGTTCGCGGGCAATGCGGGCCAGCACGCGCACCTGGCGGCTGGAGAGTTCGCCGTAGGGCACGGCCACGCGCAGCATGGGGGCGTGGCGCTGGATGTACCAGCCGTTCTGCAGGCGCAGCGGCTTGAACTCGTCGCCGCCCAGGGTACCGGCCTGGAAGCGTTCCAACTGGTCGCGGAACTGGGCGGCGCGCTGGCGCACGAACTGGCGGTCAAAGTCGGTGTATTGGTACATGGGCCGGGACTGTAGAGGGCAATCTAATAAACCCAAACTATTTATTTATTGTTTTCATATGCACCCGTGGAATATTTGCAAGGTGCGGTATGCCGGGCCTTCCCGACCGTTGCGGCTGGGCTTCGGGGTGACCGCAAAATCTGCTAAGTTGTCGGCATGACGCCCCTGATCGCCTACCAAGCCCGCCTCAGCCCTCGCCCCGACGCGCCCGCCGGGTCGGCCAACCGGCGCCAGCCCGCGCCGCCGGACCCGTCCCACGCCGACGCCCTGGACCGCCAGGCCTTCGCCCAGATGGCGCACTGGTCGTCGGGCATCTCGCCCATCTCGCTCGCGCTGGCCTGGACCGACTGGGCCTTGCACCTGGCCCATTCGCCGGGTTCGCAGGCGCGGTTGTGGCGCCGGGCGGTGGACCAGGGGCTGGACTGGGCCCGCGACACCACCCAGGCCGCCTGGGAGCAGGCCGGGGCCGGCATGGCGGCATCATGCGGCGCGGCCCCGTCCACCGCGCACCCCGCTCCCCTGGCGGACGATGTGCGCTTTGCCTCGCCCCTGTGGCAACAGTGGCCCTGGCGCGCGCTGGCCACGGCCAACAAGGCCTGGGAAGCCTGGTGGCAGGACGCCAGCGGCTTGCGCGGCATGCAGCCCCACAGCCGCGAGCAGATGCGTTTTTACGGCCGCCAGGTGCTGGACCTGTGCTCGCCGGGCAACTGCCTGTGGACCAACCCGCAGGCGCTGGACGCCGCCTGGCGTTCGGGCGGCCAGACCCTGGTGCAGGGCCTGGGCTTCGCCTGGCGCGACCTGCAGCCGCCCGCCACGCCGACCCCGACCGATGATGGCGAAGCCCTGGCCCCGGGGCGCGGGGTGGCCGTCACCCCAGGCGAGGTGGTGCTGCGCAACCACCTGGTCGAGCTGATCCAGTACCGGCCCACCACCCCGCGGGTGCACGCCGAGCCGGTGTTGATCATCCCGTCGTGCATCATGAAGTACTACATCCTGGACCTGTCGCCGGACAATTCCTTGGTGCGCTGGTTGGTGGGACAGGGGCACACGGTGTACATCGTGTCGTGGCGCAACCCAGACGCCGACGACGCCCTGCTCACCCTGGACGACTACGTGCAGGAAGGCGTGTTGGCGGCCCTGGCCCACGTGCACCAGGCCAGCCGCGCGCCGGTGCACCTGATGGGGTATTGCCTGGGCGGCACCTTCGCCGCCATCGCGGCCGCGGCCCTGGGCGGGGCCGACGCCGCGGGGCGGCACGACGCGTCGGCGGACGCAGCCGAGTCGCCGCCGCTGGCCAGCCTGAGCCTGCTGGCGGCCGAAACCGATTTTTCCGAACCCGGCGAAATGGGCATTCTGATCGACGAAGCCCAGGTGCGGCTGCTGGAGGACATGATGGCCGACAAGGGCTTCCTGACCGGGCGCCAGATGGCCGCGTCGTTTCAGTTTTTGCACGCGCGCGAGCTGGTGTGGTCCAGCCGTACCCGCCGCTGGCTGCTGGGCGAAGAAGAGGTGCCCAACGACCTGATGCGCTGGAACGCCGACGTGACCCGCCTGCCGGCGGTGATGCACAGCCAGTACCTGCGCACCTGCTTCCTCAACAACGACCTGGCCGAGGGCCGCTTCGTGTTCGCTGGCCAGCCGATCGCCTTGCGCGACATCCGCTGCCCGGTGTTCGCGGTGGGCACGGTCAAGGACCATGTGGCGCCGTGGCGCTCGGTCTACAAAATCCACCGGCTGGTGTCGGCCGAGGTCACCTTTGTGCTCACCAGCGGTGGGCACAACGCCGGCATCGTGTCCGAGCCCGGGCACCCGGGGCGCCACCACCAGCAATTGACCACCGCCACCGACATGCCCTGGCGCACGCCCGACGAGTGGCTGGCGGCCGCCCCGGTGCACGACGGCAGTTGGTGGCCGGCCTGGAGCGAATGGCTGGTCGCGCAAGGCAGCGGCCAGCGCGTGCCGGCACGCCACCCGCCGCCGCATGCCCGGCTGGGCCCGGCCCCGGGCCAGTACGTGATGGTGCGTTACGGCGACTGAACGGGCGCCTCAGCGCACCCGCTGGAAGCGTTCTGCCATCAGCGCCTGGGCCAGCTTGCGTTCCACCGGCCACGGTTCGCCGTGCAGACGCGCCGCCAGCACCTCGCCGCACAGCACCGACAGGGTCAGCCCCCGCGCGCCCAGCCCGGTGCACACGTGCAGACCGGGCAATGCCTGTGGGTCGATGGGTCCGACCGCGGGCAGGCGGTCGGGCAGGGTGCAACGCACACCGGCCCAGCCTTGCGCCTGGGCAAATGCGTCGGGCATGGCCTGCGCCAGGCTCGGCAGCAGGGTGGCCAGCCGCTGTCGGTTGGCGGCCTGGTCTTCGGCCTTGACGATGCTGGCGGTGGCGCCGCGATCGAAGGTCGAGCCCACCAGCCAGATGGGCTCCCCGCCGGGGCCCGGCATGCCATGCACCCAACTGCCGTGGCCGTTGACCGGTTGGGGCGGCAGGCGGTCGCGGGCGTCCACGGGCAGGTCGGCCAGCCGGCCCCAGGTGACTTGACCGCGCAGGGCGTGCACCGGCAACACCGGGGGGTTGGGCAGCCGCGCCAGCAGCCGGCCGGTGTCGTAGGCGCTGGCCAGCACCAGGCAAGGGGCTTCGGCCAGCGCGCGGCCTTGTGCGTCCAGGGCCTGCCAGTGGGGGCCTTGCCGCCGCAGTTCGGCCACTTCGCCACCGCCCTGCCAGGCGATGCCGGGGTGCGCCAACTGGGCCTGGACCAGGGCCGCTGGCCGAATCCAGCCGGCCCATGCGTGCCACAGGGCCGCGGCCTGCTCGGGCAGCTCGGCGGCCGCGCACTCGGCGGGGGTGGCGTCGCGGCTCCAGTGGGCGCCCCAGGGGGGCGGCCAGCGTTCCGGTGGCGGCAGGGCGCGTTTGCCTTCCACCCGGTGTTCCAGCACACCGCTCCGGGCCCAGTCCTGGCCCTCGTGCAACAGCGCCTGGGCACGGGCCAAGGTGCTGCGCACGCCTTGGCGGCTCAGCCGCGACAGGGCCGCGTTGTCTGGCGACACATGCGGGGCCACCAACCCGACCGGCAGGCCCGAGGCACCGCAGGCCGGCGTGTGGGCGCGGTCCAGCACCGTCACCTGCCAACCCCGTTGTGCCAGCGCGTGGGCCACGCCGGCCCCAGCCAGCCCGGCGCCCACGACGATGGCCTGTGTCGGAGGCGTCACTGAGGGCTGGCGCAGGTGGCGTTGCCCGGCCCAGCGCGGCCGGTGGACGTAGGTGGTGGTGTTGGGCGCTGCGGCGCGGGTGGCTTCGGGCTCAAAACCCTGGGCGAGCAAGGCCAGGGGCATGGCGTCGGGGGCCTCGTGCGTCCAGAGGCGGGCGCCCGGGAGGCACAGCCGGGCGAGCACCCGAGCCACTGGGCTGCAGTCTTCGGTGGACACGCTTTGCAGCCAGACGCCGTCCAGCGCGGTGTCCAAGCCCGCCAGGGCGTCCTTCAGCGGGCCCAGGTGCAGGGTGAGCTGGACGCGGTCCCCGTCCAACGCCAGGCGGTGCACGCCGGGCAGCAGGCCCCGCCATCGCTCGGCCAGTTGCTGCGCCAGTGGGCCCAAGTCCTCGGGCAGGCGGGCCACGGCCACGGGTGCTGGCGGCACGGCGCCTGGCAGCACGGCGGTGTAGCACCACCGCCCCGACCGGCTGGCCTGGCGGCGCCAGGCGTGCCAGGCCTTCAGAAAGCGCAGGCCATCGCCCCAGTCGGTGTCCAGCAGGTGGGTGTGTGCCGCCCCCGCTGCCGGCGCAGAAAAAACGCCCCAGTCCGGGCCGGACAGGGGCGTGGCCGTGGGGTGGGGCACCGCGACCATGGACGCCGTCAGGCGCTGGGCGGCACGAAACCGGCGGCCTGGTCGGCGCCTTCGCCAAAAAAGTGCTTTTCCATCTGCCGCGCCAGGTATTGGCGGGCCCGCGCGTCGGCCAGGTTCAGGCGGTTTTCATTGACCAGCATGGTCTGGTGCTTGAGCCAGTCGGCCCAGGCCTGCTTGCTCACGCTGGTGTAAATGCGCTTGCCCAGCTCACCGGGGTAGGGCGGGAAGTCCAGTCCTTCCGCTTCGGTGCCGAGCTTGATGCATTGAACCATACGGGCCATGGGGGTGTCCTTTTACTATTCGGGGGTTATGAGCAAATGAAATCTTATTGTTTCTGGTTTTCAGAAACGCCGGGCAGAATACCTGCCATACAGGCTGGCCAGCCACACGCGGAACTGTATCAAGCTTTCGGCACCCCGCCACACCGCGGGGTTGCGCCAGCTCAAGTTTCCAGGTTGGCGTGCCGGTAAACTGTTCGAATGCGGCGTTGCGCCGTGCTCCATTTTTCCCAACCCACTCTGCCCCGGCGGGTGCGTGTCAGGCCTGCGGCCCGGCGCGTGCCGCCCCCAGCCACCATGAGCGCATTCCTCGAAGAGCGTGTACTGACCGTGCACCACTGGACCGACCGCCTGTTCAGCTTCACCACCACCCGCGACCAGGCCCTGCGTTTTTCCAACGGTCACTTCACCATGATCGGGCTGCGCCAAGACAACGGCAAGCCGCTGCTGCGCGCTTACAGCATCGCCAGTGCCAACTACGAAGAGCACCTGGAGTTCCTCAGCATCAAGGTGCCCGACGGCCCGCTGACCAGCAAGCTCCAGCACATCCAGCCGGGCGATACCCTCATCGTCGGCCGCAAGCCCACCGGCACGCTGCTGATCGACTACCTGCTGCCGGCCAAAAACCTCTACCTGTTCGGTACCGGCACCGGGCTGGCGCCGTGGATGAGCATCATCCGCGACCCCGAGACTTACGAGAAATTCGAAAAGGTGGTGCTGGTGCACGGCGTGCGCCAGGTCAACGAACTGGCCTACCGCGACTACATCACCCAGGAACTGCCCCAGCACGAATTCCTGGGCGACATCGTGCGCGGCAAGCTGCTGTACTACCCCACCGTGACGCGCGAACCTTTCGAGCGCCAGGGCCGCATCCCCGACCTGGTCCGCAGCGGCCAGATGGCGCGCGAACTGGGTCTGCCCCCCCTGAACCCCGAGACCGACCGTGTCATGATCTGCGGCAGCCCCGCCATGCTCAAGGACCTCAAGGCCCTGTGCGAGGAACGCGGCTTCCACGAAGGCAACACCAGCACGCCGGGCGATTTTGTCATCGAACGCGCCTTTGCCGAGAGCTGAAAAGGAACCCCGGCGCGCGGCGGCGGTCACACCGCCCGTGCCCACCGACCCCAACACCGTGCCGATCGCCTTGTTGTCTACGCTGATGAACCGGCCCCGCGCCGTCTGGGCCGCCGTGGCCGCTGTCTGCGCCGCGATGCTGGCCTTTGGCCTGTACCTGCAGCACGCGGTGGGGCTGGACCCTTGCCCCATGTGCATCGTGCAGCGTTACGCGCTCATCGGTGTCGGGGGGCTGGCGGCGTGCCTGGCCGCGTTTGGCGGGGCCGCTGTGCAGCGCTGGGGTGGCGTGGCGGTGGTGCTGGTCGCCGGCTTCGGTGCCTTCACCGCAGCCCGCCAGAGCTTTCTGCAGTGGTTCCCGCCCGAGGTGTACAGCTGCGGCCGCGACCTGTACGGCATGATCGAAAGCTTTCCGCTGCGGCGCGCCATCCCCATGATCTTCCGCGGCACCGGCGACTGCACCCAGATCGACTGGACCTTCCTCGGCCTGTCGATCGCCAACTGGTCTTTCCTGGTGTTTGTTGGCCTGGCACTGCTGGCCTGTACCCTGGTGCTGCGCGGCGCACGCCGCCCGGCCTGAGGCCTACAGGGCGCGCGGATGCTGGGCATCGCCGGAATCCTGTTGTCGCTGGGCCTGCTCATGGCCCTGGCCTACCGGGGCCTCAGCGTGCTGTTGCTGGCGCCGCTGGCCGCCACCGTGGCCGTGCTGTTTGCCGACGCACCGCTGCTGGCCAGCTACACCCAGGTGTTCATGAAGGCCCTGGGTGGTTTTGTGGTGCTGTATTTCCCGCTGTTCCTGTTGGGGGCGGTGTTCGGCAAGTTGATGGAGGCCACCGGCGCCGCCCAGGCCTTGGCCGCAGCCATTGCGGCGCGCCTGGGCCGTTCCCAGGCGGTGCTGGCGGTGGTGGCTGCCTGCGCCCTGCTCACCTACGGCGGGGTGTCGTTGTTCGTGGTGGCGTTTGCGGTGTACCCCATCGCGTCCGAACTGTTTCGCGCGGCGGCGGTGCCGCAGCGGCTCATGCCGGCGGCCATTGCCCTGGGGGCCTTCACCTTCACCATGACGGCCCTGCCAGGCACGCCGGCCATCCAGAACGCGATCCCCATGCCGTACTTTGGCACCACCCCGTTTGCGGCCCCGGGCCTGGGGGTGCTGGGGGCGCTGGTGATGCTGGCCCTGGGCGGCTGGTGGCTGCGTTGGCGCGTGTCGCGGGCCCAGGCGGCGGGGGAGGGTTACCACAGCCCGGCGTCTGACGCGGCCGCCCCGGCGCCGGCCCGCTTCAAACCTGCGCACCGCGAACAGGCCCATGGCGAAGGCTACGACCTAGCCGAGTTGTCGGCCAGCCCCCAAGCCACGGCGCATTACGGCGTGGCCCTGGCCCCGATTGTGCTGGTGGTGGCTTTGAATTACGCCTTGTCGGCCTGGTGGCTGCCGCGGCTCGACGTGGCCTACCTGGCCGAGCCCCTGTACGGCGCGACCCGGCTGGAGGCGGTGCGCGGCGTCTGGTCCATCATCGTCGCGCTGCTGGCCGCCAACGGCCTGTTGCTGGCGCTGGGCTGGCGCCACCTGGGCGCTGTCAGCGACACCCTCAACGCCGGTGCCACCGCCGCGGTAGCGCCCATTTTCAACACCGCTTCGCAGGTCGGCTACGGCGCGGTCATCGCCTCGCTGGCGGGTTTTGTGCTGATCCGCGACGCGGTGCTCGGCCTGGCGCCCGGCAACCCGCTGGTTTCATTGTCCATCGCGGTCAACGCACTGGCCGGCATCACCGGGTCGGCCTCGGGCGGCATGAGCATCGCCCTGCAGACCCTGGGCAGCACCTACCTCGGGCTGGCGCAGGCCGCCGGCATCTCGCCCGAACTGCTGCACCGGGTCACCGCCATCGCCACCGGCGGGTTGGACGCCCTGCCGCACAACGGCGCCGTCATCACCCTGCTCACCATCTG
>NZ_JAAQQT010000698.1:0-3039 GCF_011742065.1 Aquabacterium sp. A08 | reverse complement strand
TTCGGGGCTTTCTAGGGCATGGGCACCGGCCTGGGCCCCTAGAATGAACCCATGACCGCGACCCCGTACACCGAATTCGCGCTGTTGCTGCTGGTCGCCGCCCTGGTGGGCGCGGTCTTCGTGCGGCTGCGCCAGCCGGTGCTCATCGCCTACATCGTGGTCGGCATCGCCCTGGGCCCGGCGGGCTTTGGTCTGGTCAGTTCGCACGACCAGATCAACCTGCTCGCCCAGATCGGGGTGACGGTGCTGCTGTTCATCGTCGGCCTCAAGCTCGACCTGCACCACATCCGCCACATCGGTCCGGTGGCGCTGGCCACGGGGCTGGGGCAGCTCGGCTTCACCATCGTCATCGGTTTCGGGCTGATCCTGCTCATGGGCAAGGACCCGATGACCGCGCTGTACGTGGCGGTGGCGCTGACGTTTTCCAGCACCATCATCATCGTCAAGCTGCTGTCGGACAAGCGCGAGCTGGATTCGCTGCACGGCCGGATCGCGGTGGGCTTCCTGATCGTGCAGGACCTGGCCGTGGTGCTGGCCATGATGGCCATGAGCGCGCTGCGCACCCCGGCCGACGCCACCGCCGCGCCCAGTGGCTGGGCGGTGGCGTTGTCGCTGGGCTGGCGCATGCTGGCCGCGGGCGCGGTCATCTGGTTGCTGATGCGTTACCTGCTGCCGCCGCTGGTGCGGGCCATGGCGCGCTCGCAGGAACTGCTGCTGATCTTTGCGCTGTCCTGGGCCGTGGCCCTGGCCGCGGTCGGTGCCTGGGCCGGCTTCAGCATGGAAGCCGGCGCCTTCATCGCCGGCTTCACCCTGGCCTCCACCCATTACCGCGAGGCCATCAACGCCCGCCTGGGCGGCATCCGCGACTTCCTGCTGCTGTTTTTTTTCATCCACCTCGGGGCCGAGCTGGACTTCTCCACCCTGGGCAGCGAGGTGCTGCCCGCGCTGGTCCTGTCGGCGTTCGTGCTGGTGGGCAACCCGCTGATCGTGATGGCCATCATGGGCTACATGGGCTACCGCCGCCGCACCGGTTTTCTGGCCGGCCTCACCGTGGCCCAGATCAGCGAGTTTTCCATCGTGTTCGTGGCCATGGGCATCACCCTGGGGCATGTGGACGTGCAGGCCCTGGGGTTGACCACCCTGGTGGGGCTGATCACCATCACCCTGTCCACCTACATGATCCTGTACTCGCACCCGCTGTACGAGCGCCTGGCGCCCTGGCTGGCGGTGTTCGAGCGGCGCAAGCCGTTTCGCGAACTGGCGGTGGAGCGCAAGCCCTTGCGTGCCGACGAGGTCACGGTCATGGTGTTTGGGCTGGGCCGGTACGGCAGCCGCCTGCTGCGCGAACTGCACCAGGCCGGGGTGCGGGTGGTCGGCATCGACTTCGACCCCGAAACCGTGCGCGCCCTCAAGCTCAGGCGCCTGCCGGTGCACTACGGCGACGGCGAAAACCCCGACTTTCTGGACTCGCTGCCCATGGCCGGCGTGCGGTGGGTGATCAGCACCTTGCCCCTGCCCGAGTCCAACCGCGCCCTGCTGGAGGCCCTGCGCGGCAGCGAATTCCGGGGCCGGGTGGCCGTGACGGTGCGCGACGAGAGCGCCCACCTGGAGGCCCGTGCCCTGGGGGTGGACCGCACCTTCTCCCCGTTTGAAGACGCGGCCAGCCACGCCGCCGAGCAACTGCTGGCCGAGCTCCAGCCATCCCCTGCCGAGGCCGCATGACCCCCTGCACGTCCCCCTTGCTGCTCGCCACCGACTTTTCTGCCCCGGCAGGCCAGGCCGCCGACCGCGCCGCGCGCCTGGCGGCGGCCACCGGCCATCCTCTGGTCTTGCTGCACGTGGTCAATCAGGACTGGCTCAGCAGCCTGCGCGACTGGCTGACACCGGATTCCCCGGTGGCCGGCCAACTGCTTGACGCCGCCCGGGCCCAGCTGGAGCAGGAGGCCCAGCGCCTGCGGGCCACCCAGCCGTACCCGGTGGAGGCGCTGGTGCAGGACGGTCACCCGGTCCGCGCGGTGGAGCAGGTGGCCAGCGAGCGGCAGGCGGCGTGGGTCGTTGTCGGGGCACGCGGCAGCACCGCTTTGCCGCACCTGTTGCTGGGCACCACCGCCGAGCGGCTGCTGCGCAAAACCGCCCACCCCTTGCTGGTCGTGCGCCAGCCCGCCCAGGCCGACTACCAGCGGGTGCTGGTGCCGGTGGATTTTTCGGCCTGGTCCGAACAGGCGGTGCAACTGGCGCAGCGGGTGGCGCCCGCCGCCCACCTGACGCTGATGCACACCTTCACCGTGCCGTTCGAGGAGAAGCTGCGCTTCGCCGGCGTCGAGGCCGACACCATCGACCGCTACCGCGACCAGGCGCGGCAACAGGCGCTGGAGCGGCTGCAGGCGCTGGGGCGCGGGTCGGGCCTGCCGGCCGAGCGCTACAGCCTCTGCCTGAAAGAGGGCGACGCCGCGCCCTGGCTGGTGCAGCAGGTGCAGGAACGCGGTTGCGACCTCGTCGTCATCGGCAAACACGGCCGCAACGCCGCCGAGGAATTGCTGCTGGGCAGCGTCACCAAACACGTGCTGGCCGAAGCGCCCTGCGACGTGATGGTGTCCACAGCCCGCGCGGCCTGACTCAGGCGCGCGCGGTCTTCAGCGCCTGCGCCACCTGCGGCACCAGGGCCGGCCCTTGGTAGATCAGGCCGCTGTACACCTGCACCACGTCGGCACCGGCTTCCAGTTTGCTCACCGCGTCGGCCCCGCTCAAAATGCCGCCCACCCCGACGATGGGGTAACCCTGGCCCAGACGGGCGCGCAGCTGGCGGATCACCGCGTTGCTGGCCTCCAGCACCGGCCCGCCCGACAGGCCGCCGGCCTCGTCCGCGTGCGGCAGGCCCTGCACCGCGCTGCGGCTCAGGGTGGTGTTGGTGGCGATCACCCCGTCCATGCCGTGGCGCACCAGGGTGTCGGCGATCACCGCCACCTGGGCCTCGTCCAGGTCGGGGGCGATTTTCACAAACAGCGGCTTGTGCACCCCGTGGCGGTCGGCCAGCTCGGC
>NZ_JAAQQT010000697.1:2810-10439 GCF_011742065.1 Aquabacterium sp. A08 | reverse complement strand
GGCGGCGGCGAACACCGAAAAGCGCAAGCCGGTGTAGTAGGCGTAACCGCGCAGATCGGCCAGGTCGAACGACACCCGGGCGCCGTCCAGGCGCTCGGCCAGCCAGCGCAGGTCGGCCAGGGCGCGGTCCAGCAAGGGGCTGGCCGGCAGGCGGCGGGCGGCCTCGTCCAGCACCGCGGCGTCGCCGTACAGGGTGGGCAGGCAGCGCAGCGCGTCGCGCACCGCGGCCGGCAGGTCGCGGCTGAGCTCGGCCAGCGTGGCCACGTCCTTGGCCGCCAGCGCGGCGTGCAGGCGCGCGACGGTGGCCGCAGGCAGGGCCAGACCGGCCAGCACCGCGTCCACCACCCGCACATCGCCCAGATCGACCACCTGGTGCGGCAGGCCAGCGGCCTGCAGGCAGGCCTGGGCCAGTTCCAGCACCTCCAGGTCGGCTTCCAGGCCGGCGTGGCCGTAGAGTTCGGCGCCCAGTTGCAGCGGCTCGCGCGTGGCGTGCGGCCGGTCCACCCGGGCGTGCAGCACCGGACCGCAGTAGCACAGGCGGGTCACCCCGGGGCGGTTGAGCAGGTGCGCGTCGATGCGGGCCACCTGCGGCGTGGTGTCGGCGCGCAGGCCGAGCGAACGGCCCGAGAGCTGGTCCACCAGTTTGAAGGTCTGCAGGTCCAGCGCTTCGCCGGTGCCCGTCAGGAGCGAATCCAGGTGCTCGAGCAGCGGCGGCTGCACCAGCTCGTAACCGTAACGGCGCGCGGTGTCGAGCAAGGCGCGGCGCAGGTCTTCGATGTGCCGCGCCTCGGAAGGCAGGACATCGGCGATTTGATCCGGTAGGACCCAGGCGGACATGGATGTGGGGGTGCGGTTAAAACAGGGATTTTACCGGCAGCAAAAAAGCGACCCGCCTGAGGCGGGTCGCCTGGCCGGCACGAGGGGGTCAGCGACCGCCCGGGGCGCTGCTGCGCAGGCCCTTGAAGAACTCCGAGGACGGGTCCATGACCAGCACGTCGTTCTTGCTGGCGAAGCTGGACTTGTAGGCCTCCAGGCTGCGGTAGAACTGGGCAAACGCCGGGTCGCGGCCAAAGGCCTCGTTGTAGGCGCGGGCGGCTTCGGCGTCGCCCTCGCCCTTGACCTTCTGGGCCGCGCGGAAGGCCTCGGCCACGATCACCTCGCGTTGGCGGTCGGCGTCGGCGCGGATTTTTTCGCCCTCGGCGAAGCCGGTGGAGCGCAGCTCGTTGGCCACGCGCTTGCGCTCGGCCTCCATGCGGTCGTAGACCGAGCGGGTGATGGTCTCGGCGTAGTCGATGCGGGTGATGCGTACGTCCACCACGTCCATGCCCCAGGGCTTTTCGGCGCCGCGCACCGCGGCCAGCACCTCGCGCTTGACGTCGGCCATCAGCTCTTCACGCCGGCTGGACAGCAGCTCGCGCACGGTGCGCTTGTTGACTTCCTGCTGGAAGGAGTTGCGCACCACCCGGTTGAGCTGGATGGCGCCGGCGCGCTCGTCCACGCCCACGTTGCGGATGTAGGCCGACGGGTCGGCGATGCGCCAGCGCACGTACCAGTCGATCACGACGCGCTGCTTCTCGGCGGTCAGCGTCGGCTCGGTGTCGGTGCTCTCCAGCGTCAGCAGGCGCTTGTCGATGTAGGAGACGTTCTGGAACGGCGGCGGCAACTTGAAGTTGAGGCCGGGTTCGGTGATGACGTTTTGAATTTGGCCCAGCTGGTAGACCACACCGAACTGGCGCTGGTCAACCACAAAAAGCATGGAACTGGCCAGGCCGAGGGCCACCAGCAGGGAGGACAGGATGAAACCGATCTTGTTCATGGCGGGGGCTCCGGGCGGTCAGCGGGTTTCGCGGTCGCGGGAACGCGCGTCGTTGCGGTTGCGCGCATCGGCGGGCAACAGGGGCGCCGGGGTTGGCGCGGCCGCGGGCGGGGTGCCGGCGGCGACCGGCGCGGGCGCGCCGGCGGCCTGCACGATCTTGTCCAGCGGCAGGTACAGCAGGTTGGAGTTCTGGCGCGTGTCGATCAGCACCTTGGTGACGTTGCCGTACACCTCCTGCATGGCTTCGAGATAGAGCCGCTCGCGCATCACCTGCGGGGCCTTGGCGTGTTCGGCCTGCACCAGGCGGAAGCGCTGCGCGTCACCCTCGGCCTGGGCCACGATGCGGGCCTTGTAGCCTTCGGCCTCTTCCAGCAGGCGCGAGGCGGCACCGCGGGCACGCGGCACCACGTCGTTGGCGTAGGCCTCGGCCTCGTTCTTGGCGCGCTCACGCTCCTGGCCGGCCTTGAGCACGTCGTCGAAGGACGCCTGCACCTGCTCCGGGGGTCGCACCCCGCCCTGCTGCAGGTTGATGCCCACCACCTCGATGCCGACGTTGTAGCGGTCCAGGATGGTCTGCATCAGGGTGCGCACACGGGGGGCGATCTGGTCGCGTTCTTCGGCCAGCGCGGCGTCCATCTTCATGTTGCCCACCACCTCGCGCACCGCGGTCTCGGCGGCCCGGATCACGGCCGCGTCCGGGTCGCGGCTGGCGAACAGGTAGGCGCGCGCGTCGCTCAGGCGGTACTGCACCGCGAACTTGATCTCGACGATGTTCTCGTCCTGGGTCAGCATCGCCGACTCGCGCAGCCCGGTGGCCGGCACGATGGTGTCGCGGCCCACGTCCACCGAGCGGATCTGGGTGACGAACACCGCCTCGTGGCGCTGGATCGGGTACGGCAGGCGCCAGTTGAAGCCGGCGCCCACGGTGCTGTGGTACTTGCCGAACTGGGTGATGACGGCCTGCTGGCCTTCCTGCACGATGAAAAAGCCGGTGCCCAGCCAGATCAAGGCGGCCACGCCAGCGATCAGACCGGCACCGATGCCGGCGCTTTTCGGATCGGGTTTGAACGGCGGCGGGGTGTTGCCGCCCTGCCCGCCCCGGCCGCCGCGTCCGCCCCCCAGCAAGCCGCCGAGCTTGCGGTTGAAGTCGCGCCAGAGTTCGTCCAGGTCAGGCGGGCCCTGGTTGGCGCCCTGCGGCCGCTGGCTGGGCCGGGGCGGATCGCGGCGTTCTTCTTCGTTCTGGTGACCGGACGCCCCCGTTTGACGCGGCTCTGCCTCGTCGTCGCGGCCCCAGCGGGGGTCGTTCAGGTTGAACATGCCCTTCAGACGGCTCCAGCGGGGCGACGAAAGGGGGCGCGATGGATTCCAGTTCATGGGTGGCGTTCTCTTTGGGGTAGCGGTGTGGGGTATTGTGCCGAATCAGTCCGGGTCTGCTGCCGCTGCGGGGGCTTCCATGCCGGGCATCTGGCGCAGGCGCTCGGCCAACAGGCGGCGCAACGCATCCAGCCCCTGGCCGGTGTGTGCACTCAGAAAGATACGAGGCACGCTCTGGCCGTCCAGTTCCATCGCATCGACCGATTGCAGCGGCTGCAACGCCGGGTCCACCGCGTCGAGCTTGTTGAACACCAGGATTTGCGGGATGTCGGCCGCGCCGATGTCGCGCAACACCGCCTGCACGTTCTGGATCTGCTTCGGGTGGGCGGGGTTGGAGGCGTCCACCACATGCAGCAGCAGGTCGGCGTCCTGCGCCTCCTGCAGGGTGGCGGCGAAGGCATCGACCAGGGTGTGCGGCAGGTCGCGGATGAAGCCCACCGTGTCCGACAACGACACGCTGCGTCCGACCTCGCCCAGGTACATCTGGCGGGTGGTGGTGTCGAGCGTGGCGAACAATTGGTCGGCGGCGTAGGCCCGCGCCTTGACCAGGGCGTTGAACAGCGAGGACTTGCCGGCGTTGGTGTAGCCCACCAGCGAGATGTTGAAGGCACCGCGGCGCTCGCGCTGACGGCGCTGGGTGCTGCGCTGGCGCTTGACCTTGTCGAGCCGCTCGCGGGTGCGCTTGATGGCGTCGCCGATCATGCGGCGGTCGAGTTCGATCTGGGTTTCGCCCGGGCCGCCGCGCAGGCCAATGCCGCCGCTCTGGCGCTCCAGGTGCGACCAACGCCGCACCAGGCGGGTGGACAGGTATTGCAGGCGGGCCAGTTCGACCTGCAGCTTGCCTTCGTGGCTGCGTGCGCGCTGCGCGAAGATTTCCAGGATGAGCAGGATGCGGTCGTTGACCGGCATGCCCAGGTAGCGTTCGAGGTTGCGTTGCTGGGCCGGGCTCAGGGCTTGGTCGAACAGCACCTCGGCGGCGCCGTGGCCCAAGGCCAGGGCCTTGATTTCATCGGCCTTGCCTGAGCCCACGAACAGGGCCGGGTCGGGCGCGCGGCGTTTGCAGACCACCTTGTCGACCACGGTGTAGCCGGCGGTGGCGGCGAGCTGGGCCAGTTCGTCGAGTTCGCCGTCGAAGTGGGGCAAACCCAAATCAACGCCGACCAACACGACACCCGGCAGGCGGCCGCTAGGGGAGGTTTCGGATTTCAATGTGTTCGGGTGGACCCGCCTGGCCAGGGCCGGCGGGTCCGGGCGCCCATCAGGCGGCGTCGGTCGGCTGGGCGCTGGCGAACTGCACCGGGCGGCCCGGCACGATGGTGGAGATGGCGTGCTTGTACACCATCTGGGTCACGGTGTTGCGCAGCAGCACCACGTACTGGTCGAACGATTCGATCTGCCCCTGCAGCTTGATGCCGTTGACCAGGTAAATGGACACGGGCACGTGCTCACGACGGAGCTGGTTCAAGAACGGGTCCTGCAAGAGTTGGCCTTTGTTGTTGCTCACGATATGTTCCGTGTTCAAAAAGTTTTGGGACTGTGACCTTACCACAGCCCCGTCGCGTTTGTGCGGTGCCGCACAGCAGGCTCAGGCGTCGTAGGGGTTGGCCGAGGTCTTGAACTCGATGCGCAGCGGCGTACCCACCAGATCGAACGCCTTGCGGAAGCGCCCTTCCAGGAAACGCTTGTAGGCGTCGCTCACGCCCTCCAGCGAATTGCCGTGGATGACGATGACCGGCGGACTCATGCCGCCTTGGTGGGCGTAGCGCATCTTGGGGCGGAACATGCCGCTGCGCTTGGGCGCCTGGAACGCCAGCGACTCCTGCAGCAGGCGGGTGAGCACCGGGGTCGGCATTTTTTTGGTGGCCGACGCGTAGGCGTGGGCGATGGACTTCCACAGCGGCGCGATGCCCTGGCGCTTTATCGCCGAGATCATGTGCATGGGCGCGAATTTGAGGAAGGCCAGCCGGCTTTCGATGGAGCGCTGCAGCTGTTCGCGCTGGTAGCTGTCGATCGCGTCCCACTTGTTGATGGCGATGACCACCGCGCGGCCGCTGTCCAGCACAAAGCCGGCGATGTGGGCGTCCTGGTCGGTCACGCCCTGGGTCGCGTCGATCAGCAGCAGCACCACGTGCGCGCTTTCAATGGCCTGCAGCGTCTTGACCACCGAGAACTTCTCGACCGCCTCGAACACCTTGCCCTTGCGGCGCAGGCCGGCGGTGTCGATCAGCTCGAACTTCTGGCCATTGCGCTCGAACGGCACCGAAATCGCGTCGCGGGTGGTGCCCGGCATGTCGAAAGCGACCAGGCGTTCCTCACCCAGCCACACGTTGATCAGGGTGGACTTGCCGACGTTGGGGCGGCCCGCCACCGCCAATTTGATGACGGCGTTTTCGGACTCGGTCGGGGTGTCGTCCTCGTCGGACCAGTGCAATTGGTCGAGCGCGGCCTCGACCATGGAGCGCACGCCCTGGCCGTGGGCGGCCGACACCGGGATCACCTCGCCCAGGCCCAGCTCGTAGAACTCCGACAGCTGGGCGCCGGCCTTCATGCCTTCGGCTTTGTTGGCCACCAGCAGGCAGGGCTTGTTGAGCTTGCGCAGGTAGTTGGCGATGTCGTGGTCCTGCGCGCTCAGGCCGGCCCGGGCGTCGAGGACGAAGATGACGACGTCGGACTCGGCCACGGCCTGCCGCGTCTGCTTGGCCATCTCTTTGTAGATGCCGCTGCCCGCGTCGGGCTCGAAGCCGCCGGTGTCGATGACGATGAACTCCCGCTTGCCCAGCCGCGCGCTGCCGTAGTGGCGGTCACGCGTCAGGCCGGGGAAGTCGGCCACGATCGCGTCGCGCGACTTGGTCAGGCGGTTGTACAGGGTGGACTTGCCCACATTGGGGCGGCCCACGAGGGCGATGACAGGTTTCATTCGGGGCGCCAGCCGTACACGCCGCCTTTGCGGGTGACGGCGATGAGGGTGTTGCCGGCCAGGAAGGGGCCGGCGACGACGGCCGAGCCGTCGGTGGACAGGCGGTTGAGCAGGGCGCCGTCTTCGCGCGACAGCAGGTGCACAAAGCCCTGGGCGTCGCCCACCATGATGGAACGGCCGGCGGCCAGCGGGGCGGTCACGCCGCGGTGCAGCAGGCGGTCGGTGGACCAGGCGCGCTCGCCATTGGCGCGCTTCCAGGCCTGCACGCGGCCGTTGCTTTCCACGCCGTACACCCGGTCGGCGTCGGCGTGGACGCCGGTGGCGCCGTCGGCCGGCTGGGTCCACTGCAGGGTGCCGCGGGCGGCGTCAACACAGCCCACCGCCGCCTGGAAGGCCCGCGCACAGACCTGGTCGTCGACGCGGCCGACGCGGCCGACCAGGTCGACCAGGCGCTCGATTTCGTTGATGCCGCGCGGGCGGGCAATCGCCGCGTCCCAACGCAGTCCGCCGTTGGTCGGGTTCAACCCCACCAGCCGGCCGGACACGCCCGCCACCAGGGTGTCGCCCACGGCCAACAGCACGCCGGGCTGCTGCAGGATCAGGGGGTCGGTGCCGCGGGCGGCCTGCGACCACAGGCGCGCGCCGGTTTTGCCGTCGTAGGCGGCGACGCTGCGGTCGGCGGCCAGCACGAACACGCGCTCACCGGCCACCAGCGGCGGCGTGAACACCCGCGCCGACAGACGCACGCGCCACTGCTCGCCGCCCGCATCCAGGGCCACGAGGTCGTTCTGACGCGTGACCACGGCGGCTTGGCGGCCGTCGCTGCCAACCCCGGCCGACAACGGCGCCTTGGCGTCGGCACGCCACAGCGTCTGGCCGCTGCGGGCATCGAGGGCCTGCACCAGGCCGGTGGCGTTGGCCAGCACCACGGTGCTGCCCTGCACCGCGGGGGTCATCAGCGGGTCCACCGCGCCCACGCCCACGTTCCAGGCCAGCGTGGCCGGCACCAGGGCCGACACCGGCGCCAAGGGCGCCGGGCTGGGCCGTTTGGGACCACTCGAACACGCGGCCAGGGCCACGGTCAGGGCCAGCAAGGGCCACACGCGGGTAGCGCGCAAAGAAGCAAAGGCGGTCACGTTCACCGGGAAGTCTCCAGTTGGGGGGCGGCGCCGCTGCCGGGTTGCACACCCAGGGCGTTGAGCTTGGCTTCGACGATGCGGCGGTAATCCTGTGTCGCGTCCAGCGCGGTCCAGGCCTGCCCGTAGGCCTGGCGGGCCTCCTCGGCCTTGCCCTGCGCCATCAGGGCGTCGCCACGGCGGTCGGCGGCCAGGCCCTCAAAACCCGGGGCCATGCCCTGGGCCAGCCAGCCCAGCGCGGCCTCGGGCTGCTCGGCCTGCAACTCCAGGCTGGCCAGGCGCAGCCGGGCGACGGACGCCACGTCGGCGTCGGCTGGGCTCTCGGCCACGGCGCGCAGGGCCTGGCGGGCGGCGTCGGTCTGGCCGGCGGCGTTCAGCACGCGGGC
>NZ_JAAQQT010000697.1:0-2760 GCF_011742065.1 Aquabacterium sp. A08 | reverse complement strand
TGCCAGTACTGCCAGCCGTTCCAGGCGGCGAACGCCCCCAGCACGGCGATCAGCCCCCAGGTGATGAGGTTGCCGTACTTCGCCCAGAAATGCTTCATCTGGGCGAGTTGTTCCTGCTCTTCGAGGTCGTAGTGGGTGGCCATTCAGGGGCGGTACCAATGATTGTTGCAACAACGCTGCGGGGGATTGTAGGCGCTGGGCCTCAGCGCAGCCGGGCGGCCCAGGCGGCGGCGTCGGCCAGCGGCAGCGAGGTCTGTTCGGCGATGCCGGTCGCGTCGGCGCGCAGCGGCTTGACCGAGACGAGACCGGCGGCCAGTTCGCTCTCGCCAAAAATCAGGGCGTAGCGGGCGCCACTGGCGTCGGCCTTCTTGAACTGGGACTTCATGCTGCCCTGCCCGTCCGGCCCGCCGGCGTGCATCTGCACCGACACGCCGGCCTGGCGCAGGCTGCGCAGCGCGCGCATCACCGCGTCCTGACCCTGGGCCTGCGGCACGATGGCATAGCAGTCCGGCACCGGCAGCGCGGGCAGGCGGTGCTGCGCCTTGAGCAACTCCAGAATCCGCTCCACGCCCAGCGCCCAGCCCACCGCCGGCGCCGGCTTGCCGCCGATCTGCGCAATCAGGCCGTCGTAGCGGCCGCCCGCGCAGACCGTGCCCTGCGCGCCCAGCGAGGTGGTGACGAACTCGAACACGCTCAGGTTGTAGTAGTCCATGCCGCGCACGAGGCGCGGGTTGATGCGGTAGGCAATGCCCTGGGCATCCAGCAGGCCGCGCAGCGCGTGGAAGTGCGCCAGCGACTCGGCCCCCAGGTGGTCCATCAGCTTGGGGGCGGCTTCGACCAGCGCCTGCATCGCCGGGTTCTTGGTGTCCAGGATGCGCAGCGGGTTGCTGTGCAGTCGGCGTTTGGCGTCTTCGTCCAGCTGCTCGGCGTGCTGCTCCAGGTAGGCGATCAAGGCCTGGCGATGGGCCAGGCGCTCGGCCGGCTGGCCCAGGCTGTTGATTTCCAGCGTCACGTCCGTCAGGCCCAACTCGGCCCACAGGTCGGCGGCCATGACGATGAGTTCGGCGTCCACGTCCGGGCCGGCAAAGCCCAGCGCCTCGGCACCGATCTGGTGGAACTGGCGGTAGCGGCCGCGCTGCGGGCGCTCGTGGCGGAACATCGGGCCCATGTAGTACAGGCGCTTGGGGCCGTCGTACAACTGGTTGTGCTCGATCACCGCGCGCACCACGCCGGCGGTGGCCTCGGGGCGCAGGGTCAGTTGCTCGCCGTTCAAGCGGTCTTCGAAGGAGTACATCTCCTTTTCGACGATGTCGGTGACCTCGCCCAGGCCGCGCACGAACAGGCCGGTGGGTTCGACGATGGGCGTGCGCACGTTGCGGTAGGCGTAGCGCGCCATCAGGTCGCGCATCTTCGCCTCCAGCCATTCCCAGTGCGCCGACTCCGGCGCAAAAATGTCGTTCATGCCTTTGACGGCACTGAGTTTGTCAGCCATGTGTGGTTTTTGCAATCAAGGGCGGGCGCTCAGGCGGCCACGCCGTATTTCTTCTGGATGTAACTTTCGACGAGGCGCTGGAACTCGGCCGCGATGCCGTCGCCGCGCAGAGTCAGGGCTTTTTCGCCGTCGATGAACACCGGCGCCGCCGGGGCCTCGCCGGTGCCCGGCAGGCTGATGCCGATGTCCGCGTGCTTGCTCTCGCCCGGGCCGTTGACGATGCAGCCCATCACCGCGACCTTGAGGTTTTCCACCCCGGGGTAGCGTTCGCGCCACTGCGGCATGGACGCGCGCAGGTAGTCGTCGATCTGCTTTGCCAGCTCCTGGAAGGTGGTGCTGGTGGTGCGGCCGCAGCCCGGGCAGGCGGTGACGCTGGGCACGAAGCTGCGCAGCCCCAGGGCCTGCAGGATCTCCATCGCCACCACCACCTCCTGGGTGCGGGCTTCGCCAGGCTGGGGCGTGAGCGAGACGCGGATGGTGTCGCCAATGCCCTGCTGCAGCAGCACCGACAGCGCGGCGGCCGAGGCCACCGTGCCCTTGGTACCCATGCCGGCTTCGGTCAGGCCCAGGTGCAGGGGGTAGTCGCAGCGCGCGTGCAGCTGCTGGTACACCGCGATCAGGTCCTGCACCCCGCTGACCTTGCACGACAGCACGATGTCCTCGGGCCGCATGCCCAGCGCCTCGGCGCGCTGCGCCGAACCCAGGGCCGAGGCGATCAGCGCCTCGTACATCACCTGCTTGCCGTCCCAAGGCTCGGCGCGCTGGGCGTTGTCGTCCATCATCTGCGCCAGCAGTTCCTGGTCCAGGCTGCCCCAGTTCACGCCGATGCGCACCGGCTTGTTCCAGCGCACCGCGGCCTCGACCATCTGGCCGAACTGGCGGTCTTTCTTGTCGCCCTTGCCCACGTTGCCGGGGTTGATGCGGTACTTGGACAGGGCCTGCGCCATGTCGGGGTGCTGCGACAGCAGGGTGTGGCCGTTGTAGTGGAAGTCGCCGATCAGGGGCACGTGGATGCCCATGCGGTCGAGCTGCTCGCGGATGTGCGGCACCGCGCGCGCGGCCTCGTCGTTGTTGACGGTGATGCGCACCAGTTCCGAGCCGGCCAGCGCCAGTTCCTTGACCTGGATGGCGGTGCCGATGGCGTCGGCGGTGTCGGTGTTGGTCATGGACTGCACCCGCACCGGGGCGTTGCCGCCGACGGTGACGCGGTGGTCGCCCCAGGACACCACGCCCTGGCGCGAACGGCGGGCGGGAAACGGGCTGGACAC
>NZ_JAAQQT010000696.1:11220-50832 GCF_011742065.1 Aquabacterium sp. A08 | reverse complement strand
GTGGCGTCGGCGTGGCGCCCGTCCTGGCAGTACATCCAGCCCAGGTTGTGCAGGGTGTCGCCGTCGCGCGGCGCCAGGCGCAGCGCCTGCGCGAAACTGTCCTCGGCCAGGCGCGGCTCGTTCAGCCGCATGTAAATCAGGGCGCGCAGGTTGTAGGCATCGGCGTAGCCGGGGTCGATCTGCAGGGCCTGTTTGACTTCGTCCAGTGCCACCGGCATCTGGCCCTGCTCGAAGTAGCCGGCGGCCAGCTCCAGCCGCACCCGGGCGCGTTTGCGCGCCAGCGGCTCGTCGGATTCGGTCACCAGGTCACGGCCGGGGCCGCTGGAACGCACCGCGCCGCCCCCGGCGCAGGCGGTCAGCAACACCAGGGCGCACAGGCCCGCCAGCCAGCCATGCCATCTCATGAGGACTCCTTGGAAGACCAGACCACGCGGTGCTCGACCTGGGTGCGCCGCTGCGCCAACCGCGCGGCGGCGTTGGTGCGGTCGAGCACATCGCCCGCGAGCTGGCCGCAGGCGGCGTCGATGTCGTCGCCGCGCGTCTTGCGCACCGTGGTGACGATGCCGGCCGCGCTCAGCCGCTCGGCAAAGGCCTTGACCACCGGCTTGGCCGAACAGGTCAGCCCCGACTCGGGAAAGGGGTTGAACGGAATCAGGTTGAACTTGCACGGCACGCCACGCCCGGCGTGGCCGCGCACCAGGTCGATGAGCTGCTGCGCGTGTTCGAGCTGGTCGTTCACGCCAGCCAGCATGCAGTACTCGAAGGTGATGAAGTCGCGCGGCGCGTGCGGCAGGTAGCGCAGGCAGGCGTCCATCAGCTCGGCCAGCGGGTACTTGCGGTTCAACGGCACCAGGTGGTCGCGCAGCGCGTCGTTGGGCGCATGCAGCGACACGGCCAGGGCCACCGGGCAGTCCTGGCTCAGGCGGTCCATCATCGGCACCACGCCGGAGGTGGAGACGGTCACGCGGCGGCGCGACAGGCCGTAGCCGTGGTCGTCCAGCATCGTGCGCAGGGCCGGCAGCAAGGCGTTGTAGTTCTGCAGCGGCTCGCCCATGCCCATCATCACCACGTTGGAGATGACGCGTTCCTGGGTGTTGAATTGCTTGCGCAGAAAATGCTCGGCGTACCAGAGCTGCGCGACGATCTCGCCGGTGCTCAGGTTGCGGCTGAAACCCTGGTGGCCGGTGGAGCAGAAACGGCAGCCCACGGCGCACCCGGCTTGCGACGACACGCACAGCGTACCGCGGTCGTCTTCGGGAATGAACACGGTTTCGACGGCGTTGCCATCGCCCACGTCGAACAGCCACTTGATGGTGCCGTCGGCGGATGCCTGCTGCGTCAGCACCGGCAGGCTGCGCACTTCGCACACGCCGGGGAGCTTTTCCCGCAGGCTGCGCGCCAGGTCGGTCATGTCCTCGAAACGGGCCACGCCTTTCTGGTGGATCCAGCGGAACAGCTGGACGGCCCGGAAGCGCTTTTCTCCGAGCCGCTCACAGAAGGCGGCCAACCCGTCGAGGTCGAAATCGAGCAAATTGGCCGTCATCGCATGATCAACGTGCGTAAACGTTCATACCGGGGAAGAAGAACGACACTTCCACGGCAGCGGTTTCGGCGGCGTCGGAGCCGTGCACGGCGTTGGCGTCGATGCTGTCGGCGAAGTCGGCGCGGATGGTACCCGGAGCGGCCTTCTTCGGGTCGGTGGCGCCCATCAGGTCGCGGTTCTTGGCGATGGCGCCTTCGCCTTCCAGCACCTGGATCATGACCGGGCCGGAGACCATGAAGTCCACCAGGTCCTTGAAGAACGGGCGCTCTTTGTGCACGGCGTAAAACTGCTCGGCTTCGGCGCGGGACAGGTGCACCAGCTTGGCGGCGGCGATCTTCAGGCCAGCGGCTTCAAAGCGGCTGTAGATCTGGCCGATCACGTTCTTGGCAACGGCGTCGGGTTTGATGATGGAGAGGGTGCGTTCGAGGGCCATGAAAAGTCCAGGAGGGTTGATAAAACGAAACGGTCAGCAAAGCTCTTGATTTTAACCTGCGCGCAATGGCTTGAAGAACCAGGGTGGCATGGCCTCAGCCGCCACGGCCGGGCTTGCGCCCGCGGCTGCCGCCGGGGCCACCCCGGCGCGGGCCGCCGGCGCCCCCACCGGGTCGGCCGCGCGGGGGCTGGGCGTCGGCGCCGATGTAACCGTAGGAGGTTTTCATCGGGTCGGGCTGACCGCCCTCGCCCTCGGCCCCGAGCCGCATCGGCCGTTTGGCGCCGGGGTGGCGCGGCACCGGCGGCCCGTCCACCAGCTTGGGCGCGCTCGGGCGTGGCCCCTGCCCTTTGCGGCGCGACGGGTTGCGCGGCGCGGGACGTGCCGGGCGGGCCGCGGCGGCCTCGCTCGGCGTGACCATGCCCGCGGCCGAGGTCAGGCGCTCGATGTCGCGGTGGTCCAGCTCCATCCACACGCCGCGGCGCAGGCCGCGCGGCAACATGACGGCGCCATAGCGGATGCGGATCAGCCGGCTGACGGCGTGCCCCACCGCCTCGAACATGCGGCGCACCTCGCGGTTGCGGCCCTCGGCGATGGTGACGCGGTACCAGCAGTTGGCGCCGTCGCCGCCGCCGTCTTCGATGCTCTGGAACTGGGCCATGCCGTCGTCCAGGCGCACGCCTTCGAGCAGGCGGTCTTTCTCGTCGTTGCTCAGGGCCCCCAACACGCGCACGGCGTACTCGCGCTGCAGGCCGAAACGCGGGTGCATCAGCTTGTTGGCCAGTTCGCCGGAGTCGGTGAACAGCAGCAGGCCTTCGGTGTTCAGGTCGAGCCGGCCGACCGACTGCCACTTGCCGCTGTACAGGCGCGGCAGGCGGCGGAACACGGTGGGGCGGTTTTGCGGGTCGTCGTGGGTCACCACCTCGCCAGCGGGCTTGTGGTAGGCCAGCACGCGCGGCGGCGGCGGCGCGATGCGCACCCGGATCGGCTTGCCGTTGACCTTGATGGAATCGCCGTACTGGATGCGCTGGCCGACGTGGGCCGGTTCGCCGTTGACCGAAATGCGGCCCTCGAGAATCATCTGTTCCATTTCCAGACGGGAACCCAGGCCGGCCTGGGCCAGCACCTTGTGCAGCTTGGGCGCGTCGGCCTGGGGCTGCAGCACCCGCTTGCCCACGGGCGGTGCCTCGACCGACTGCTGCGCGTCGAATTCGCCGGAGACGACCTGTGCGAACAGCGCCTCGTCGGGCGCGGACACCGTGCCGGCCATGGGGCGCTCGGTGCCGGCAGGCCCTTCGGGCAGAGTGGGGTCGGTGTCGGGGAGGTCGTTCATGGCGGTGCGGTCGAAGAGGAATGGGGGAAAGTGTCGTCGCCGAAGGCCAGCGTGTCGAGCGCCGGGGGCAACAGGTCGTCGCCGTCCAGCGGCGGCAGGGCGTCGAGCGAAGCCAGGCCCAGGTCGTCCAGAAACTGGCGGGTGGTGGCGTACAGGCCGGGGCGGCCCACGGTGTCGCGGTGGCCGATCACCTCCACCCACCCCCTGTCTTCCAGTTGTTTGAGGATGGTGGAGTTGATGGTCACGCCGCGGATGTCTTCCATGTCGCCCCGGGTCACCGGCTGGCGGTAGGCGATGATGGCCAGGGTTTCCAGCACCGCGCGGCTGTACTTGGGCGGCTTTTCGGGGTGCAGGCGGTCGAGGAAGGGCCGCATTTCCGGGCGGCTCTGGAAGCGCCAACCACTGGACAGGCACACCAGTTCCACCCCGCGGCCGGTCCAGGCCCGCTGCAGTTCGGCCAGCAGGGTGCGCAGGGTGTCGTGCCCAACCGCGCCGTCAAACAGGGTCGAGAGCTCGCGCAGCGACAGCGGTTCGGGCGCGCAAATGAGGGCGGTTTCGAGGATGCGTCGCGCATCCGCGGTGTTCATGGTCGTGGGTCCGAGGGTACAACTGGCCGGCGGGGTCGACCACCTCCGGGCCATGGAAGGTGGGACGGTGGGGGCGTGGCGCCCGCAACGGAGGGTGTCAGGGCAGGTCTACCGGCCACAGCAGAGTGGGATTGTAATGCAGACCCGCGGTTTCGACCGCCTGCGCCATGTCGGGCGGCAGCGGGCGGTGGAACAGCAGCGGCTGGCCGCTGACCGGGTGCCGCAGCGCCAACCGGTGGGCGTGCAGCGCCTGGCGCGTCAGACCGAGGGCCGGTGCGCCGCCGTACAGCCCGTCGGCCAGCAGCGGGTGCCCCAGCCAGGCCATGTGCACCCGGATCTGGTGGGTGCGCCCGGTGTGCAGCTTGCAGCCGACCAGCAGCCAGGGCGGCGCGGCGTCCAGCAGGCGCACCCGCGTCTGCGCGTCCTTGGCCGCCGTGCTGCCCGCGGGGTGCACCGCCATGCGCAGGCGGTTGCGCGGGTCGCGGCCAATGGGTTGGTCCACCCAGCGCTCGCCCTCGCCGCGCCAATGGCCGTGGGCCAGCGCCAGGTAGACGCGGTGCACCTCGCGCGCGGCGATCTGGCGCACCAGGGCGTCCACCGCCACCTGCGACTTGGCCACCAACATCAGGCCGCTGGTGTCCTTGTCCAGCCGGTGCACGATGCCGGCCCGGGGCAGGTGCGCCGCACCGGCGTGGTGGGCCAGCAAGCCATTGAGCAACGTGCCCTGCCAGTGCCCGGCGGCCGGGTGCACCACCAGACCGGCGGGCTTGTCGATCACCAACAGGTGCTCGTCTTCGTGGACGACCTGCAGCGCCATCGGCTCGGCCACGAAGGCGCTGGCCTGGGCCGTCGGGCGCAGCTCGGCCCGCACCGCGTCCCCGGCCTTGACCTTGGCCGATGGCTTGGCACACACCGCGCCATTGAGCCAGACGCCGCCCGCCTCCAGCAACTGCTGGAAATAGCCCCGCGAAAACTCGGGCGCGTGCAGTGCCAGCACCTTGTCGATGCGCAGCCCGTGCTCGGCCACCGGCACCGCAAAGGCCCGCTGCTCGGGCGCGGTGTCCGGGTCATCCAGCAGTGCGTCGGGCGCTGGCGGCGCCTCGGGGGACGCCCCCGGATGCAGTGCGCCCCCGATGGGGGGGACCGATATAATTTCTGAAGTCAAATCCGCTGTTCCTGCAGCCGCAAAGGTGTACGCACGATGTTTTTCAACCGATTATCCGCTGTAACCCCCGGGCGCCGCCTGATGTCCCTGGCGGTAGCAGCCGTGATCCTCGGTGGCTGCGCCACCTCCAAGCCGGTCGACGAAACCGCGGGCTGGAGCCCCAACAAGCTCTACGCCGAAGCGATGGACGAGCGCAACAGCGGCAACCACGAAAAGGCGGTGCAGCTGTTCGAGAAGCTCGAAGGCCGCGCCGCCGGCACGCCGCTGGCCCAGCAGGCCCAGCTGGAAAAAGCCTACGCCCACTACAAGGCGGGTGAGCAGGCCCAGGCCATCGGCACGCTGGACCGCTTCATGAAGCTGCACCCGGCCAGCCCGGCACTGGACTACGCGCTGTACCTCAAGGGCATCGTCAACTTCAACGACAACCTGGGGCTGTTCGGCTTCATTTCGCGGCAAGACCTGTCGGAGCGCGACCAAAAGGCCGCCAAGGTCTCGTTCGACGCCTTCAAGGAACTGGCCGAGCGCTTCCCCGATTCCCGCTACGCCCCCGACGCCCGCCTGCGCATGACGTACATCGTCAACTCGCTGGCCCAGTCCGAGGTGCACGTGGCGCGTTACTACTACAACCGCGGGGCCTACGTGGCCGCGATCAACCGCGCCCAGCTGGCCCTGGCCGAGTACCGGGGCGTGCCCGCCGGCGAAGAAGCGCTGTTCGTCCTGATGAAGTCCTACGAGGCGCTGAAGATGGACAGCCAGGCCGCCGACGCGCGCCGCGTGCTGGAAACCAACTTCCCGCAAAGCCCCTACCTGAGCGGGGCCGCGCCACGCGACAACGGCCCGTGGTGGAAGCTCTGGTGAGCGGGGTCAGGCCAGCGGCTGTGCCCTGGCCCGGATGAAACCGGCCACCCGGGGCAGAACCGGCGCCAGCCCACGCAGGGGTTTGGCCAGCGCCCCCACCAGGGTGGCGTGGCTCAAACGGTCCAGCAGGGCCAGTTCCACGGCCACACCCTGCGCTTCCAGGGCCTGCGCCAGCGCCACGCTGTTGCGCTGCGGGTTCACCAGCACATCCTGACGGGCCGCCAGCAACAGCGCGGGCGGCGCCGCTTGCAGCCGTCGCGCGTGGAACAGCGGCTGGCTGTCCGGCGGCGTGTCCGGCCAGTGAAAAGCGGTTTGCACCTCGGGCATGCCGATGGGCAGAAAGTCGTACGGCCCGGCCAGGCCGACCCAGGCGCTCAAGGCCGATGGGTGGCGACCCACCCCCGCCAGCCAGCGCGGGTCCAGCGCCAGCATGGCCGCGTTGTAGGCCCCGGCGCTGTGCCCCACCAGGCAGAGCGAGCGGCCGCCCCAGTCGGGCAGCCGCGCCAGCGCCCAGTCCACCGCCAGGGCGCAGTCCTGCAGAAAACCGGGGTAACGCACCGCGGGACTCAGGCCGTAGTCGGCCACCAGGGTGACGATGCCTTGCGAGGCCAGTGCCTCGCCGACAAAGGTGTAGTCGGCCCGCGAGCCGCTGCTCCAGCTGCCGCCATAGAAAAACAGGGCCACGGGCGCGTGTGGGGCGGGCTGGGCCGGCCGGTAGATGTCGAGTTGCTGCCGTTCGCCGTCGCCGTAGGGCACGCCGCGCTGCACGGTGTGGGTGTCCGACGGTGTCAACGCGTTGATCACGCGCAGCGGGGAGCACGCCTGTAGCAGGGGGGCGAGCGCCGCGGCCAGGGCCAGGCGCAGGCCACGCCGGCGCGGTTTGAGGGGATCGGGGCAAGCAGGGGAATGGATGGCCATTTCAACACTACGCAGCCCGCGGCGCTTCGGTTTCAACACGCCGGCCAGGCCGGACGGCGGGCACAAAAAAACCGGCCACTTGGACCGGTTTTTTCAAGCGCGTGGGAAGCGCGTGCTCAAGCGGACTCGCCCAGCACGGACACGTTCACGTCCACCACCACGTCGGTGTGCAGACCGACGGAGACGGTGTAGTCGCCCACGTTCTTCAGCAGGCCGTTGGGCATGCGCACCTGGGCCTTGGTCACGGCAAAGCCTTGCTTGACCAGTTCGTCGGCGATGTCGTGGTTGGTGACGGAGCCGAACAGGCGACCGTCCACGCCGGCCTTCTGGCTCAGCTTGACGGTGAAGCCGTTGAGCTTCTCGCCCAGGGCCTGGGCTTCGGCCAGCTTGGCAGCAGCGGCTTTTTCCAGCTCGGCGCGGCGGGCTTCGAATTCGGCCACGGCGGACTGGGTCGCGCGGCGGGCGCGGCCACCGGGGATCAGGAAGTTGCGGGCGTAACCGTCTTTGACCTTGACGATGTCGCCGAGGTTACCGAGGTTGACAACTTTGTCGAGCAGGATGATTTGCATGGTGTTCGCTCCTATCAGACGCGGTGCTGGTCGCTGTACGGCAGCATGGCCAGGAAACGGGCGCGCTTGATGGCGGTGGTCACCTGGCGCTGGTAGATGGCGCGGGTGCCGGTCAGGCGGGCGGGGATGATCTTGCCGTTTTCGGCGATGAAGTCACGCAGAACGTCCACGTCTTTGTAGTCGACCTCTTCCACGCCGGCCACGGTGAAGCGGCAGAACTTCTTGCGCTTGAACAGCAGCGATTGGGTGTTGCGCTTGGGGCGCTTGTCTTTGTTGAAACGCTTGGGTGCAGCCATGATGGTGCTTCCTTAAATCGGCTTGAAATCTTGAATGTGGAACACAACGCCTTTGCCGTTGCGGGTGTTGGTCAGGAACCCCTGTGCATGCAGGCTCACCCCCAGGGGTTGGCGCATCAGGCGCTCGGCCAGGGTGCCGAACGCGATGGCCCTGAGCTGCAGCACCACCTTGCGAACCTGGCCGCTTTCCTCTTGCTCGGATTCGTGTGCGAGTTGCACATCGACCGCAGGAATGCCGGCCGGCGTGTAGCGTGGGCGGGCCATTTCGACCAGCGACGCCGACAACACCAAACGGTTCACCGGGGGTGGAACCTCACCCGCAGCGATCAGGCCGCGGTTTCCTGCTGCTGTGCCTTGCGAGCCTCTTCACGCTCCACGGCCTTCATCATCGAAGACGGGGTGGTCTCGGCCTTCTTCTTCTGCACGGTCATGTGGCGCAGAACGGCATCGTTGAAGCGGAAAGCGTGCTCGAGTTCGGCCACCACGGACTGGTCGGACTCGATGTTCAGGCACAGGTAGTGGGCCTTGGACAGCTTGTTGATCTGGTAAGCCAGCTGGCGGCGGCCCCAGTCCTCCACGCGGTGGATCTGGCCACCGCCGGCGGTGATCATGCCCTTGTAGCGCTCCAGCATGGCCGGCACTTGCTCGCTCTGATCCGGGTGGATCAGCATGACGATTTCATAATGACGCATAGACTCTCCTTTTGGATGAAAGCTGCCCCCCGCGTCAACAGGGGTGCAGCAAGGTAAGCCCGCAATTCTAACACCCGGGCGCGCGGCGTGGCAAACCGGCCGGCGTCGCGGCTTCAGACCGGCCAGCGGATGCGGTCCACCAGCGCGTCCACCGCCGGGGCCGGACGCGGCGTCAGCAGGCTAACCACGACCATGACCGCGAACCCCACCGGCACGCCAAACACGCCGGCCGAAATCGGTTGGATGCCCCACCACAACTCCACTGGGGTGGTGGTGCCGAACACCGAACGCAGCCAGGGCTGGGTCGTCGCCATGTAGTAGAAGGTCACGCCCAGGCCGCTGAGCATGCCCAGCACCGCCGCGGTACCGGTGGCCCGCTTCCAGAAAATGCCCAGCACCAGTGCCGGGAAAAAGGCCGCGGCCGCGAAGGAAAACGCCGCCGACACCAGGAACAGGATGTCGGCCGGCTTCTGCGCCGCCACGTAGGCCGCCGACAACGCCACCACCAGCAGCAGCACCTTGGAGATGGTGACGCGCCGGGCGGTGGCGGCGTTGGGGTCGATCATCTTGTAGTACAGGTCGTGGCTCAGGGCGTTGGCAATGGTCAGCAGCAGGCCGTCGGCGGTGGACAGAGCGGCAGCCAGCCCCCCGGCGGCCACCAGCCCGGCGATGACATAGGGCAGCCCGGCGATTTCGGCGGTGGCCAGCACGATGATGTCCACCCCGATGGAAATTTCGTTGAGCTGCAGGATGCCGTCGCGGTTCACGTCGCGCACGCTCAGCAGCGCCGGGTCCACCTTGTTCCAGGCCGCCACCCAGGCCGGCAGCTGGTCGAAGGAGGTGCCCACCAGCAGGTTGAAGACCTCGAACTTGACCAGCACCGCCAGCGCCGGCGCGGTGAAGTACAACAGGCTGATGAACAGCAGCGACCAGGTGACCGAGCGCCGCGCCTGCTTCACATCGGGCACGGTGTAGTAGCGCATCAGGATGTGGGGCAAGGCCGCGGTGCCCACCATGAGGCAGAACACCAGGGCCAGGAAGTTGCGCCGCGAGGTCTGGAACTCCACCTGCTCGGCCGGGGTGCCGTGGGGGTCACCGGCGAACTGCTGGGCGTGCGGCAGCATGCCATTGAGCGGGCGCGACTTGGCCTCGGCCTCGGCCAGTTGCTGGCTCCACAGCGCGCGGGCCGTGGCCACGTCGCGCGGCAAGCGCGACAGTTCCTTCTCGGCCTCGGCGATCTCGGACGCCAGGCCGTTGAATTCGCGCAGCGCCTCCAGGTAGGCTTCGGCCAGGGCGCGGTCGTAGCGCAGCGCCGCAGCCGGGTCTTTGAGCTTTTCGCGCAGCACCCCGGCCTGGTGCTGGTAAATGAGACGCACCTGCCCTTCGGCGCGGTCGTGGGTCAGTTCCGCTTCGCGTTCGGTGATTTTTTCGAGCTGCACGCCATAGACCAGTTGCGGCACCGGCACGCCGGTCTGCTTGACCGACAGCCACACCACCGGCAGCAGGTAGGCCAAAATCAGCACGGTGTACTGGGCCACCTGGGTCCAGGTGACGGCGCGCATGCCCCCCAGAAAAGAGCAGATCAGGATGCCGCCCAGCCCGAGGAAGACCCCCACCTCGAAGGCCAGCCCGGTCAGGCGCGAGGTGATGAGGCCCACCCCGTAAATCTGCGCCACCACGTAAATGAAGGAACACAGGATGGCGGCCGCGATGCCGATCAGGCGCGGCCAGTGGCCACCGTAGCGCTCACCCAGAAAGTCGGGAATGGTGAACTGGCCGTAGCTGCGCAGGTAGGGAGCCAGCAACAGCGCCACCAGACAGTACCCCCCAGTCCAGCCCATGACGAAGGCCAGGCCGCTGTAGCCCTGCACGTACAGGGTGCCGGCCAGCCCGATGAAGGAGGCCGCCGACATCCAGTCGGCGCCCGTGGCCATGCCGTTGTAGAACGCCGGCACCCGCCGCCCGGCGACGTAGTACTCCACCGGGTCGATGGTGCGACTGAGGATGCCGATGCAGGCGTACAGGCCGATGGTGGACAACAGAAAAATCATGCCGATCCACTGGCGCGACAGTCCCCACTGTTCCAGCACGGCCAGGGCGACGACGAACAGCAGAAAGCAGCCGGTGTACCAGAGATACACCCGGTCCAGCTGGCGGCGCAGCAGGCGGTCGGCGGCCGCACTCATGGCGGGCCCGCTCCGTCGCGCTCGGCCGCGGCCATGCGGTCGTCCAGCCGGTTCATGTACCAAGCGTAGAACGCGATGATGAGGCCGTACATGAGCAGGGCGCCCTGGGCGGCGACCCAGAAACTGAAGGGCCAGCCGAAAAAGCGGAAATCCAGCTCCCGGGCAAAGAAGCTGACGCCGAAGGTCACCCCGAACCAGACACACAGCAGCAGCGCCGTGAGCCGCAGGTTGGCTCGCCAGTAGCGGCGCACGCGCTGCGGATCGGCCGGGCGGGCGGTGGGCGTGGGCAGGGGGCTCATGCGGCACCTCGTCCGGGAACGGCCTGGGCTGTGTCGCCGTGCCAGGCCTGGCGCAGGCGACGCGCCACCTGGGGCTCGAAGCCGTGCAGGTGGGCGACGAGGCGGTCGGCCTCGGCCTGCTGCCCCTGTTCGCGGCACACCGTGGCCAGGGCCACCCAGCCGTGCGGGCTGAACGGCTGCAGCCGGGTGTTTTCGGTCAGGGCGGCCCGGGCCTCGGCCAGGCGCCCCTGGCGCTGCAGCACCAGGCCCAGGCCGTACCAGGCCAGGTCCAGCGCCGGGGCGCGCTGCAGGGCCTGACGGAAGGCGGCTTCGGCGGCGGCCGGCCGGCCGGCCTGCTCCAGCAAATAGCCCAGGTTGTAGTGGTGCGCGGCCACCTGCGGGGCCGCGGCGACCGCGCGGCGCTGCCAGCCCCGGGCGGCCCGGCCCTGCCCTGCCGCCGCCCGTTCGTGCGCCAGCGAGGCCAGCGCCACGGCAGCGCCGGGGCAGCGCTGCACGGCCCGCCAGAAACAGCGCCGGCTCCAGCCCACCGCCCCGCACAGGCGGGCCAGGCGGCCGGTCCAGAGCCAGGCGCGGGCCACGCCGCGGTCGTGCCAGCCGGCGGCAAACGGCGGCATCAACGGCACGTTTGCACCCCCAGGTCCAGGCACAGCACGATCTTGGCCACCGTGACCGCGGCCCACAGCAGCAGCAGCACCAGGAACGCCACCAGCGCCCGGTGCTGGCGCAACACCCAGCGCGGCGAAATCCAGCCCGCGGCGGTCAGCCACGGGCGACACAAGGTGTCGAGCACCCAGACGAACACATTGGGACCGCCGCCCGTGGGGCGCAGGCGGTGCAACCACGCCTGCAACGCCCAGCGGCCCAGCAGCGACATCAACGCGATTTCGGCCAGCAATTTGGCGGCGGTGACGAACAACAACATGGGCACAAACCATCCAACCTGAGAACCCTCCGAGCTTAACCGCCCCGGCGCTGCGGTCCGCCCCGCGCGCCCCCGGACTAACCCGCACGGCCCGCCCACACCTTGACGCGGCACAAACCCGCCCCCCGGCCGGGCGTGTAGGATGGGACATCCCCAGCCACCGCCACGCCCCATGCCCGAACAGCCCCAGCCCCGCAGCGCCGACAACTACGTCAACCTGATCACCACCCCGGTGAACACCTTGGTCAAGCGTGCGCCGGTGGTGCTGCCGCCCCAGACCCCCATCCGAGAAGCGGCGCAGACCATGCGCGACCAGCGGGTGTCGTCGGTGCTGATCGTGCAGGACGGGGTGCTGTTCGGCCTGATCACCGACCGCGACCTGCGCAACCGCGTCGTGGCCGCCGGTCTGGACACGGCCCGCCCGATCGTGGAGATCGCCACGCTGGCGCCCATGACCATTGACCTGCAGAGCCACGCCTTCGACGCCCTGCTGCTGATGGCGCGGCACAACATCCACCACGTCCCGGTGATGGAGCAAGGCCGGGTCGCCGGCATGATCACCAGCACCGACCTGACCGAGCAGCAGAGCAACTCGGCGGTGTACCTGGCCGGCGCGGTCTACAAGCAAACCACCGTGGCCGGGCTGGTGGAGACCAGCGCCCGCATCAAGCAGCTGCAGCAGAACCTGGCGGCGGCCGAGGCCAGCGCCTACAGCACCGGGCACATCGTCTCGGCCATCACCGACGCGCTGACCTCGCGCCTGCTGCAGCTGGGCGAACTGCAGCTGGGCCCCGCGCCGGTGGACTACGCCTGGGTGGCCGCCGGTTCGCAGGGGCGCAACGAACAGACCGCCAAGTCCGACCAGGACAACTGCCTGGTGCTGGACGACGCCTACGACGAGGCCCGCCACGGCGCCTACTTCCGCGAACTGTCCCGCTTCGTCTGCGACGGGCTGGACGCCTGCGGCTACGTCTACTGCCCGGGCGAGATGATGGCCATGACCGACCAGTGGCGCCAGCCGCTGCAGAAATGGCGCCAGTACTTCCACCGCTGGATCGACCAACCCGACCCGAAGGCGCTGATGCTGACCTGCGTCTTCTTCGACCAGCGCTTCGTCTACGGCAAGCGCGAACTGCTCGACACCCTGCGCGCCGAGGTGCTGCAGCGCAGCCGCAGCGAGCAGATTTTCCTGGCGCACATGGTGGGCAACGCGCTGACGCACCAACCGCCCCTGAACTGGCTGGGCAACCTGTCGCTGATCAAGGGCGGCGAACACGACGGCACCCTCGACCTCAAACACACCGGCATCGTGCCCATCATCGACCTGGCGCGGGTCTATGCGCTGGCGGCGGGCTCGCCGGCGGTGAACACCAAGGACCGGTTGGAAAACGCCGCGGCCAGCGGCGAGATCAGCGAACAGCGGGTGCGCGACCTGCTCGACGCGCTGGAGTACCTGAGCACGCTGCGCCTGCAGCACCAGGCGCGCCGCATGTCGGACGGACACGCCGCCGACAACCACCTGCGGCCGGACGAGCTGTCCAACTTCGAGCGCGGCCACCTGAAGGACGCGTTCGCGGTGGTCAAGGGCCTGCAGTCGGTGCTGGCCTCGCGCTACCCCACCGCGCGCTGAGCGGCCGCGCCCTCAGTACTTGAGCCGGGCGTAGTAGGTGCGCTCGGCCGCGGTGCGCGCCTGGCCCAGGGTGTGGATGCCCTTTTCCGCCAGCAGCGGGATGAGCTTGAGGAACACCTCGGCCGTGACCATGGCGTCGCCCATGGCGGTGTGGCGCCCGATGACGGTGACGTTGAAGCGTTCGGCGATCGCCTCCAGCCGGTGCGAGTCCTGGTGCGGGTGGATCAGGGCCGACAGCAGCAGCGTGTCCAGCACCGGCTGGTCGAAGGCCAGGCCGGTGGCCTTTTCCTTGAGCTGCAGGAAGCGCATGTCGAAGGCGGCGTTGTGGGCCACCAGCACGGTGTCCTGCGCAAAGGCGTGGAAGGCAGGCAGCACCTCCAGGATGCCGGGCTGGCCGCGCACCATCTCGGGGGTGATGCCGTGAATGGGGATGGAGGCCGCGGGGATGGGCCTGCCCGGGTCCACCAGTTGCTCGAAGCTTTCCTGGCGCAGCAGCTTGCCGTTGACGATGCGGGTGGCCCCGATCTGGATGATCTCGTCGCCCTGCGAGGGGTTGAGGCCGGTGGTTTCGGTGTCGAACACGGTGTAGGCCAGGGCGGTCAGGGGCAGGTCTTCCAGCGCCTGGGTGCGGGCCGTGGGGCGGAACAGGTCGAAATCGTAGTACTCGGGGCGGCTGTCGGTGCGCACGAACTGGGCCGCGTCCATCTGCTCCTGGGGCTGTGCGGTGGGCAACAGGAAGCGGAAAAAAGCCTGGTGGCTGGCGCGGTCGCGCTCGAACCAGAAGGCGCCGCCGTGGCGCTCGACCACGTCGCGCACCGACAGGGCCGAGGCCTCACCGCCCACCCGCATGGGGTCCATTTCCCAGCCCATCACGGTTTCGGTGCTCATGGCCTGGCCGCTCCAGGCCAAATCGAGCAGGGCCTTGTGCTGGCCGGCCCCGGCCGGCTGCAGGCGCAGGCGCACGTAGCGCACCGCGAACTCGTCGTGCAGCCGGGCGCTGAGGTAGACCAGCGCCTGCATCAGCGAGAAGCTCTCGACGCGCAACCAGAGCCCGCCATCGACCTCGCCGGGGTTGACCGGCAGCCCGCAGACCTCGGTGATGCGCTGGCCCGCCGCCAGCACCAGGTCGGCGCCGAGCATGTCCTCCATCGGCCAGCGGGTCTTGAGGCCGTCGGAGGCGTCGTCGACCAAGCGCTGCACGCGCTCGCCCATGGCGCGCACCTCGTCGCGCACCACGCCCAAAAAGCGTTCGCGCATGGCGGGTTCGAGGTCGGGGTAATCCAGCATTTCCACCGCGGCCTGGATGTTGGCCAGCGAGGAACGGCTGCCCTCGGTCAGCCCCAACAGCAACTGGTCGCGGGCGGCCTCTTCCTCGAAGTCGCGGGTGATGTTGTCCAGCATGAGCACAAAGCCGGCCAGGGTCTGGGCCTCGGCCGCGTCGCTGCCGACCTGGCGCACCGGCGCCATCTGCACCCGCAGCAGCTGGCCGGCGCGGGTGGTGGTGACGAACTGTGCCGCCGGGTTGGCCGCCCCGCGGCGCAGGCGCTGCTGCACGCTTTCGAGGGCATGGGCCACCAACTTGCGGTCGAACACGGTGTAGATCGAGCGGCCCAGCCCGATCAGCTCGGCGCCATCGGCCAGCCGCGGCGCCTGCGACAGGGCGCGGAACTGCATGCGGGCGCGGTTGTTGTAGAGCAGGATGCGGCCGTCCAGGTTGCAGACCACCACGCTCTGGGTCAGCTCGGACATGAGCGCGGCCAACCGCGACTTTTCCTGTTCGATGCCCTGGGCCGCCTCGCGCACCTTGGCGTCCATCTGGCGGCGCAGGTCTTCGCGCTGGGCCACCAACTGGTTGAACAGCGCGGCCAGGGCCCGGGTTTCCGGGCTGCCCTTGGGCGGCAGTTCGCGCACCACGTCGGTCCGCAGCAGCACCTGGGCTTCTTCGGCCAGTTGCACCGACGGGGTGATCCAGTGCGCGAACCAGCGCTGCAGCGCCCAGGCGATGCCGGCCATACCGGCGGCCCAGGTCAGCCCGACCAGGGCCAGCCGGTCACCCAGCAGGGCCCAGACCGCCGCGCGCGCCTCGGGCGCCAGGGTGGCGCGCAGCAGCCCCAGCGTGGCCAGCAGCCAGCCCAGCGACAGCAGCGCCGCCGCGCCCAGCAACCACCACAGCCGCCGGTCGGTCTTCTGCACCCCACTCACCCCTGCGGCTCCAGCAGTTCGCGCACCTTGTCCACCAGCTCCTTGGTGGAAAAGGGCTTGGTCATGTAGGCGTTGACACCCAGGGCCAAGCCCTTGGCCACGTCGGTGTCGCGCCCCTTGGCGGTCAGCATCAGGATGCGGGTGTCCTTGACGCGCTCGTTGGCCCGCACTTCCTGGCACACGTCAAAGCCGGTCTTGCGCGGCATCATCACGTCCAGCAGCACCAGGTCGGGCGGGTCGGCCAGGATGGCGTCGATGGCCTCCTGCCCGTCGCGCGCCAGCCGCACCTGGTAGCCCTCGCGCTTCATCAAAAACTCCAGCGAAATCAGGATGTTGGGTTCGTCGTCGGCGATCAATAGCGTGGCGGTCATGCCTACTCTCCAGTGTCTGGGCCCGGCGGCACGGGGCCGGCGGGCGGGTCGAACGGCAAGGAAAAGCCAAAACAGGCCCCCTGCCCCGGCAGCGAGCGCAGCCACATGCGCCCGCCAAAATGTTCCACGATCTGCCGGCTGATGGGCAGCCCCAGGCCGGTGCCCTGCGGGCGGTTGAGGTGGTCACCGCCCTGGCGGAATTTCTCGAACACCAGTTGCTGCTGCTCGGGCGGCACGCCCGGGCCGTTGTCCTGCACCTCCACCGTGGCGCCCGTGGCGTCGGTGCCCAGGCGCACCGTGACCTGCCCCCGTCCCGCCGGCACGAACTTGGCCGCGTTGGAAATCAGGTTGAGCATCACCTGGGTCAGGCGGTCGGCGTCGGCGCGCACCGTCACCGGGGCCTCGGGCAGTTCCAGCCGCAGCTGGGCGCCGCGTTCGCGCAGCAACTCGGCGGTGGTCTGGGCACACTGGCGCACCAGGGCGGCCAGGTCCAGGTCCGAGTTGTGCCATTCGGCGTGGCCGGACTCGATCTTGGCCATGTCCAGCACCTGGTTGACCAGCCGGCTCAGGCGCTCGGTCTCGGCCACCACAATGCCGAGGAATTGCTGTCGCTGTTCCGTCTCCATTTGCGGATCGTCGCGCATCAGCTCCGACAAGGCCCTGATCGAGGTCAAGGGCGTGCGCAATTCGTGCGTCACCGAGGACATGAAATCGTCCTTGAGCCGGTCCAGGCTCTTGAGCTGTTCGTTGGCGGCGCGCAGTTCGGCCGTGGCCAGCTCCAGCGAGCGCGACTTGTCTTCCAGCGCCTGCGAATGGATGCGCAACTGGGTGGCCTCGTCGAGGATGCGCATGACGTCGTCGAGGTCCAGCGAATCTTCCTTGACGACCGACGCCACCATGACCCGCGCCGACGCGCTGCCGATGGCCCCGGCCAGCAGGGTCTCCACAAACTGCACCAGCCGGGCGTCAGCCTGCAACTGCGACAGGTGGCTCAGCCCCTGCTGCTGAGCGTAACGCTGGAAGCTGGCCCGGGCCCGCTGCACGCCCAAGAAGCGTTCGGCCAGGGGCAGCAGTTCGCTCACGCTGGCCTGACCGCGCCAGAACACCGGGCGCGCGGTGGCGGTGCGGTCGAACACGTCCACGAACAGCACCGCCTGGCTGGTTTCGTGCGCCGAAGGCAGCCGCCACAGCGACACGGCGATGTAGGCCCCGGCGTTGAACAGCAGGCTCCAGAACAGCGAATGCGTCAGGCTGTCCAGGCCCTGCAGACCCAGGAACTGCTCGGGCCGCAGCAGGGCCAGCCCCCACAGGCCGTCCACCAGAAAGCCATCGGCCAGCCAGCCCGACTTGGCCAGCGACGGCAACATGAGCGTGTAGGCCCAGAGCGCAAAGCCCAGCACCAGCCCGGCCAGAGCGCCCTGGCGGGTGCCGCCCTTCCAGTACATGCCGCCGAACAGCGCCGGCGCGAACTGGGCCACCGCCGCAAAGCTGATGAGCCCGATGCTGACCAGCGCGTAGGCCTCGCCGGCCAGGTGGTAGTAGAGGTAGCCCAGCAGCAGGATGAGCAGGATGGCGCTGCGCCGGATGTGCAGCAGCAGGCGGGTCAGGTCGCGGCCCTGGGCGTGCATCCAGCGCTGGGTGCGCAGCAACACCGGCATCACCAGGTCGTTGCACACCATGGTGGAAACGGCGATGGCCTCCACGATCACCATGCCGGTGGCCGCCGACAAGCCGCCAATGAAGGCCAGCAGCGCCAGCGCGTGCTGGCCCTGCGCCAGCGGCAGCGACAGCACAAAGGTTTCCGGGTTGACCGTGCCGGCGCCGAAGTACAGCAAGCCGCCCAGGGCAATGGGCAGCACAAACAGGTTGATGGCCCAGAGGTAGAGCGGAAACACCCACGCCGCGCGCTTGAGGTGGCGTTCGTCCACGTTTTCCACCACCATCACCTGGAACTGGCGCGGCAGCAGCACCACCGAAAACATGGCCAGCAGCGTCATGCCGAACCATTGCGCGTAGGGAAAGGTCTGGCTGTCGCCCAGGCGCAGCAGGCCGGCCAGTTCGGGCACGGCCAGGGCCTGGGCCGCGATGTCGCCCAGGCCGTTGAACAAGCCATAAGTGACGAACAGGCCCACCGCCACAAAGGCCAGCAGCTTGACCAGCGACTCGAAGGCGATCGCGGCGACCATGCCCTCGTGCCGTTCGGTGCTGTCGAGGTGGCGGGCGCCGAACACCATGGTGAAGCCGGCCAGCGCCAGCGCCAGGTACAAGGTGCTGTCCTGCCACCAGACGCCGGCGCCGCCCAGGGGCTGGCCCAGCGGGGTGGTGAGCACCGCGTAGCCCACCGAAATGCCCTTGAGCTGCAGCGCGATGTAGGGCACGATGCCGACGACGGTGATCAACGTGACCAGCCCGGCCAGCACCGGGCTCTTGCCGTAGCGGCTGGAAATGAAGTCCGCGATGGAGGTGATGCGGTAGGTTTTGGCGATGCGCACCATCTTGCGCACCACCAGCCAGGCCAGGGTCATGGCCAGCATGGGGCCCAGGTAGATGGGCAGGAACCAGATGCCCGAGCTGGCGGCGCGGCCGACACTGCCGAAATAGGTCCAGGCGGTGCAGTACACCGCCATGGACAGGGCATAAACCCAGGGGCTGCCGATGATCGAGCGCCCGCGCGCGGCCCGCCAGTCGCCGTAGTAGGCCACCGCAAACAGCGTGAGCAGGTAGGCGAACGAGGCGGTGACGACCAGCAGCGGCGACATGGGCAAACCGGGATCAGTCGGGGGCCCGCTCGACCAGCCAGGCCAGCACCCCGATCAGGGCGGCCCAGAGCACGAAGAGGGCCAGCGGGAACAGCGGCAGGCCAAACCAGCGCACCCCATGGTCCCACAGGGCGATGAGCGGAAAGTTGAACAGCAGGCCGCAGGCCAGAAACAGGGCCAGCAGCCGTTGCGAGACCAGCGTCTGGTTCATGTGGGCATGTCTCCTCCGGGTGCGCGGCGCGCAGCCACTCACACCCCTATTGTGCGCCCGGGGCGCTTACCTCGCACTTACCCACGCACGCAAAAAAACCCAGGGGCCCGTGCAGGCCGCTGGGTTCATGCGCCAAGCGGCAACGCGCTCAGCGACCGGCGAGCTGCTGCCAGGTCTCGACCACGCTGTCCGGGTTCAGGGAGATGGAGCTGATGCCCTCGTCCTTGAGCCACTGGGCGAAGTCGGGGTGGTCGCTGGGGCCTTGGCCGCAGATGCCAATGTACTTGCCCTGGGCGCGGCAGGCCTGGATCGCCTGGCTGATGAGCGCCGTGACCGCCGGGTCGCGCTCGTCGAAGTCGTGCGCCAGCAGCTCCAAACCGGAGTCGCGGTCCAGGCCCAGGGTGAGCTGGGTCAGGTCGTTCGAGCCGATGGAGAAACCGTCGAAGAACTGCAGGTACTGCGTGGCCAGGATGGCGTTGCTCGGGATCTCGCACATCATGATGAGCTTGAGATCGTTCTCGCCGCGCTTCAGGCCGAACTTGGCAAGCAGGTCCACCACGCGCTCGGCCTGCTTGAGGGTGCGCACAAAGGGCACCATCACCTGCACGTTGGTCAAGCCCATGTCTTCTCGCACGCGCTTGAGCGCCTCGCACTCCATGGCAAAGGCCTCGCCGAAGTCGTCGCTGATGTAGCGCGCCGCGCCGCGGAAACCCAGCATCGGGTTTTCTTCGTCCGGCTCGTAGCGGCTGCCGCCGACCAGCTTGCGGTACTCGTTGCTCTTGAAGTCGCTCAGGCGCACGATCACCGGTTTGGGCCAGAAGGCCGCGGCGATGGTCGCCACGCCTTCGGCCACCTTGTCCACGTAGAAGGCGCGCGGTGACGCATGACCACGGGCCACCGACTCCACCGCCTTCTTCAGGTCCGGGTCCACCTGCGGGTAGTCCAGGATGGCCTTGGGGTGCACACCAATGTTGTTGTTGATGATGAATTCCAGGCGCGCCAGGCCGACGCCGCCGTTGGGAATCTGGGCAAAGTCAAAGGCCAGCTGCGGGTTGCCCACGTTCATCATGATCTTGACGTCCAGCTCGGGCATGGCGCCACGCTGGACCTCGGTCACTTCGGTTTCCAGCAGGCCATCGTAGATGTTGCCGGTGTCGCCTTCGGCGCAGCTCACGGTCACCAGGGTGCCGTCTTTCAGCTTTTCGGTGGCGTCGCCACAACCCACCACCGCCGGAATGCCCAGTTCGCGCGCGATGATGGCGGCGTGGCAGGTGCGGCCGCCCCGGTTGGTGACGATTGCCGAGGCGCGCTTCATCACCGGTTCCCAGTTGGGGTCGGTCATGTCGGTGACCAGCACATCGCCGGGCTGCACCTTGTCCATTTCGCTGATGTTGTGCACCAGGCGCACCGGGCCGGTGCCGATCTTCTGGCCGATGGCGCGGCCCGAGGCCAGCACCGCGCCCTGGCCCTTGAGCTTGTAGCGCATTTCCACCTGGCCGGCGGCCTGGCTCTTCACCGTTTCGGGGCGGGCCTGCAGGATGTAGAGCTGGCCGTCGTTGCCGTCCTTGCCCCACTCGATGTCCATCGGGCGGCCGTAGTGCTGCTCAATGACCATCGCATAGCGGGCCAGTTCCAGCACGTCGGCGTCGGTCAGGCTGTAGCGGTTGCGCAGTTCCACCGGCACGTCGACGGTTTTCACCAGCTTCTTGGTGGCGGCTTTTTCTTCCGGGGTGCTGAACACCATTTCGATCAGCTTGGACCCCAGGTTGCGGCGGATCAGCGCCTGCTTGCCGGCCTTCAGCATGGGCTTGTGGACGTAGAACTCGTCCGGGTTCACCGCGCCCTGCACCACGGTTTCGCCCAGGCCGTAGCTGCTGGTGATGAAGACCACGTCTTCAAAACCGCTTTCGGTGTCGATGGTGAACATCACGCCGGCGGCGCCCAGGTCGGAACGCACCATGCGCTGGATGCCGGCAGAGAGCGCCACCTCGGCGTGGGTGAAGCCCTTGTGCACCCGGTAGCTGATGGCGCGGTCGTTGTACAGGCTGGCGAACACTTCCTTGATTTTGTGCAGGATTTCTTCGATGCCATGCACGTTGAGGAAGGTTTCCTGTTGACCGGCGAAGGACGCGTCGGGCAGGTCTTCGGCGGTGGCCGACGACCGCACGGCGTAGGTCGCGGTGGCGCTGCCGGCGTTGAGGGTGTCGTAGGCGTCGTGGATGGCTTTTTCCAGATCGGCCGGGAAGGGCTGGGCCTCCACCATGGCGCGGATTTCGGCGCCCACCTGGGCCAGGGCCCGCACGTCTTCGGTGTCCAGCGCCGCCAGTTTGGCGTGGATGCGCTCGTCCAGACCGTCGGCCTTGAGGAATTCACGGAAGGCGTGGGCCGTTGTGGCGAAGCCGGTGGGCACGCGCACGCCTTGCGGGAGTTGCGAAATCATTTCGCCCAGGCTGGCGTTCTTGCCACCGACCGACTCGACGTCGGTCATGCGAAGTTGTTCGAACGGCACGACCAACGCGGTCGGACTGAACAGTTGAGACATGGTGAAGCTCCAAGGTTAAAAAACCGGGGACACCCCGCGCGGACCGCCACATGGTTGTTCTGTTGTGGGCAGCGACCCGGGCCGGGCGTTGAATCGGGATAATGGGGCATTGTAGAACCTCGGCTTTTGGGCGTCTGCGGTCTTTGCCGCGCCGGCGCCACATTTGACAAATTTTCACGATGCCCCACCGCACCGCATTCTTCATCTCCGACGGCACCGGCATCACCGCCGAGACCTTTGCCAAGGCCATCCTGGCGCAGTTTGAAATCGCCCCCAAGCGGGTGCGCCTTCCGTTTGTGGACGACGTGGACCACGCTTACCAGGCGGTGCGCCAGATCAACCACGCCGCCGAGGTGGACGGCACCCGCCCGCTGGTGTTCACCACGGTGGTGAACATGGAGGTGCTGGCGGTGCTGCGCGCCGAGTGCAAGGGCATGCTGATCGACATGTTCGGCACCTTCATCTCGCCGCTGGAGCAGGAACTGGGCATCAAGTCCAACCACCGGGTGGGCCGGTTTTCCGACGTGTCGAAAAGCCAGGAATACCACGACCGCATCGAAGCCATCAACTTCACCCTGGAGCACGACGACGGCCAGACCCACGAGAACCTGGAGCAGTCGGACGTGATCCTGGTGGGGGTGAGCCGCAGCGGCAAGACGCCGACCTCGCTCTACCTGGCGATGCAGTTCGGGCTGAAGGCGTCGAACTACCCGCTGATTCCGGAGGACTTTGAACGCCGCCAACTGCCGCCGGCGCTGGTGCCGTTCAAGAAGAAACTGTTTGGCCTGACCATCCAGCCGGAGCGCCTCAGCGAGATCCGCAACGAGCGCAAACCCCATTCGCGCTACGCCAGCATTCAGAACTGCCGCTACGAGGTGAACGAGGCCGAGGCCATGATGCGGCGCGCCGGCATCCGCACGCTCTCGACCACCACCAAGTCGATCGAGGAGATCGCCACCATCATCCGCCAGGACCTGAACCTGGAGTGAGCCTCACAAGGCGCCGGGGCGGGCGTGCACCGGCGAGCGGTAAAAGTGCAGGATGCGCTGCACGTACTCGCGGGTTTCGGCGTAGGGGGGCACGCCACCGTGGCGGTCCACCGCACCTTCGCCGGCGTTGTAGGCGGCCGAGGCCAGCGCCACGTTGCCGTTGAAGCGCTCGAGCAACCAACGCAGGTAGGCCAGGCCACCGCGCACGTTCTGCTCGGGGTCGAAGGCGTTGCGCACGCCGAAACGGGCCGCGGTGTCGGGGATCAACTGCATCAGGCCCTGGGCGTTTTTGGGCGACAGGGCGCGCGGATCGAGGTTGGACTCGGCCCGGGCGATGGCCAGGGCCAGGCGGTAGTCGACGTCGAAACGCGGGGCCAGGCGCTGGATCAGCAGGGCGTGGCGGCGCTTGTCCTGCGGCAGGGCCAGCATGTAGCGCTCCACCACCTCGGTCGGCACCGCGGGCTCCACCAGCGGCGGCACCTCGAAGTCGGGCGCGCGGCCGGTGAGCAGGCAGTCGGGCAAAGCGTCGCCGGCGGGCTGGTCGCCGAGCAGGGCCGCGGCTTTTTCGTGCCCCCGCTGGGCCGCAATGGCCAGCACGGCACGCGCCTCGGCCTGGCCCGGCGCGTCGCGCCGCTCCAGGTAGAGCCGGCCCAGGCGGTACTGGGCCTCCACACTGCCGTAGCGCGCGGCCGAGCAGTAGCGGGTGGCGGCCTGCAGCGTGTCGCGCTGCTGCTGGGCGCGGTGGCCCTCTTCGATCCAGCGCGACAGGCGCGGGGGTTCGTCGGTCCATTCGGGGGGGCCGTCGTCCGGCAAGGCCGTGGCCCAGGCCGATCCGCACAGGATCGCCAGGCAGCACCATCCCCAAAGGACCCGGTGTGTCATGTTTTCGGCGCTTTCTTGCGGCCCAGGTTGAAGCCGTGGGCGTGGCGGCTCAGGGCAAAGGAGGCGAACAGCTTCATCCACAGGGTGACGCCGGCCACCGCGATCCAGTCCTCGCGGCTCAGGGCCTGAAAGCCCAGCACCGCCACCAGCACACCGGCGATCACCACCCCGCCCACCAGGTTGATGGCCATTTCGTAGGGGGCAAAGCGGGCCGCGTCCGGGGGCGGCACACCGCGTTTGAGGGCCACCTCGGAAAAGTCGCGCCGCACCAGGATGCGCCAGGCCCGGCGCAACCAGAAAAACGCCACCGGAAACAGGGCCAGCAAAAAGACCCAGTTGAAGATGAAGATGGTTTCTAGACCCCAGTCCATGTTGTCGTCTCGTGTGCGTGGCTCATACCGAATTCTCGTGCAAAGCCAGGGTTCATACAAATCCAAAGAAAAACCCCGCCGGCCGTGAAGCCGACGGGGCTGGTCAACGCCCGGTCAGCGCCCGCCCTGGAGGGCAGGCACTGGGCCGCAACGCTCAGTGGCCGGTGGCAGCGCCCGCGCCCTTGGGCACGCGCACGGATTCCACCAGTTCGGCGATGTGGGCCGGCACCGGAGCGGACATTTTGCTCACCAGGTAGGCCACCGCGAAGTTCACGATCGCGCCCACGGTGCCGATGGCCTCGGGGGTGATGGTGAAGAAGCTGTTGGCGCCACCGATCAGGTCGGTGTACTCGGTGCCCTTGATGAAGAAGATGCCCTTGTGTGCGAACACGTAGAACAGGGTCACGGCCAGACCGGACAGCATGCCGAAGATGGCGCCCTTGTCGGTCACGACCTTGCTGAAGATACCCATCATCAACGCGGGGAAGATGGTGGAGGCGGCAATACCGAAGGCCAGGGCCACGGTACCGGCGGCGAAGCCGGGCGGGTTCAGACCCAGGTAACCGGCCACGACGATGGCACCGGCCATGGAGATCTTGCCAGCCAGCAGTTCGTTCTTCTCGCTGATGTTGGGGTTGATGGCACCCTTGATCAGGTCGTGAGAGATGGCGGAAGAAATGGCCAGCAGCAGACCGGCGGCGGTGGACAGCGCAGCGGCCAGACCACCGGCGGCGACCAGCGCGATCACCCAGTTGGGCAGCAGCGCGATTTCCGGGTTCGCCAGCACGATGATGTCGGCGTTCACGGTCAGCTCGTTGCCCTTCCAGCCAGCGGCTTCGGCCTTGGCCAGGACGGCTTCGTTCTTGGTCTTGTCGTTGTAGAACTGGATGCGGCCGTCGCCGTTCTTGTCCTCGAACTTCAGCAGACCGGTCTTTTCCCAACGCTGCATCCAGGCCGGACGCTCGTCGTACTTCAGGCTGGCTTCGGCGGCGTACAGGTCGCCGTTGGCCTTGACCACGTCGGCCTTCACCACCATCTGGCCAGAGGCGTCAGAGCCCAGACCCACGGCGGTGTTGGTGGTGCCGATCAGGTTCAGGCGGGCCATGCCACCCACGGCCGGGGCGGTGGTGTACAGCAGCGCGATGAAGACCAGCGCCCAGCCGGCGGACGAACGGGCGTCGGCCACTTTCGGCACGGTGAAGAAGCGAACGATCACGTGCGGCAGACCGGCGGTACCGATCATCAGCGACACGGTGTAGAAGAACATGTTCAGCGTGGAACCGGCGGCGCTGGTGGTGTACTTGCCAAAACCGAGGTCGGTGACGACCTGGTCGAGCTTGGCCAGCAGCGACACGTCGGTACCGGCCAGGTTGGAGCCCAGGCCCAGCTGCGGCAGGAAGTTGCCGGTCAGGTTCAGGGAGATGAAGAAGGCCGGCACCAGGTAGGCCAGGATCAGCACGATGTACTGGGCCACCTGGGTGTAGGTGATGCCCTTCATGCCGCCGAACACGGCGTAGGCGAACACGATGGCCATGCCCAGGTAGATGCCCATTTCGCTGGACACGCCCAGGAAGCGGGCGAAGGTCACGCCCACACCGGTCATCTGGCCGATGATGTAGGTCACCGAGGCCACCAGCAGGCAGATCACGGCCACGTTGCGCGCACCTTGCGAGTAGAAGCGGTCACCGATGAACTGGGGCACGGTGAACTTGCCGAACTTGCGCAGGTACGGGGCCAGCAGGCAGGCCAGCAGCACGTAGCCACCGGTCCAGCCCATCAGGAACACGGCGCCGCCGTAGCCCATGTTGGAGATCAGGCCAGCCATGGAAATGAAGGAGGCGGCCGACATCCAGTCGGCGGCCGTGGCCATGCCGTTGGTGATGGGGTGCACGCCACCGCCGGCGACGTAGAAGTCGGAGGTGCTACCGGCACGGGCCCAGAAGGCGATGCCGAGGTACAGCGCAAAGCTGGCACCCACGACGAGGTAGGTTAGGGTCTGGAGTTCCATTTTTTATGTCCTTTGCGGGATCAGTCTTCCTGCATGCCGAAACGGCGGTCGATCTCGCCCATCTTCTTGGCGTACCAGAAGATCAACGCGATGAACACGTAGATGGAGCCTTGTTGAGAGAACCAGAAACCCAGCGGGTAGCCGCCCAGGCTGATGCTGTTGAGGGCCGGGGCGAACAGGATGCCGGCGCCGTAGGACACCAGGAACCAGACGACCAGCACCTTGGTCAGCAACCCGAGGGTCGCAGACCAGTAGGCCTTTGCGTTGTTATCACTAGACATGAACGTCATCTCCTCAGAGTGATGCATTTGTTCGGCGGTGTGGGCCGCCACGTTTGAACGCCGCAAACACATTCGCGGCATTACGGGTTGCACTGTTGCGGGGGAGGCTTACAGTGAACTTAAGATTTCCCCCCGGCAGTGCCAAACCTAGGGTATGTCCTAGGTGGAATCTGCAGAGGGCGCACAGAGGGAGACGACGGGCGCGGTGCGCGGCCGTGCGGGGTCAGTGTGCGGGGGTGTCGCAGACCCCACGCTGGGCCACGCCGGCCGAGGCAAAACTGGCCATGTCGCGCAGGATGGCGGCGGCCGACACGAGCAGCGGCCAGGCCAGCGCGGCGCCGGAGCCCTCGCCCAGGCGCAGGCCCAGGTCCAGCAAGGGCTGGGCCTTGAGGTGGGCCAGCAGGAGCGCGTGGCCGCGCTCACCGGACTGGTGCGCGAACACGCAGCGCTGCAGCACCTGGGGTTGCAGGCGGGCGGCCACCAGCACCGCGGCGGTGGTGATGAAGCCGTCCACCACCACCACCCGGCGCTGGGCAGCGGCCCGCAACACGGCCCCCACCATGGCGGCGATTTCCAGGCCGCCCATGGCGGCCAGCACATCGAGCGGCTCGGTGGCGTCGGGGTGGCGCTGCAGCACCTCGCGCAGCACCGCCACCTTGCGCTGCACGGCGGCGGCGTCCAGGCCGGTGCCGGCGCCGGTGCAGTCCACCACGTCCAGCCCGGTCAGGCGGGCCATCAGCAGCGACGCGGCCGAGGTGTTGCCGATGCCCATTTCCCCCAGCAGCAGCACGTTGCCGGGCAGTTCGTCCACCAAGGCCTGGCCGTGGGCCAGCGCCTGTTCGCACTGGGCGTGGGTCATGGCCGGCTGGGCGCTGGCATCGGCCGTGCCGGGGGCCACCTTGCACAGGCGCAGCCCCGGGCGGGGCGCAAAGTCGTGGCGCACGCCGCAGTCCATCACCGTCAGGCCGATGCCGTGCTGGCGCGCCAACACGCTCACCGCCGCGCCGCCCGCCAGGAAGTTTTCCACCATCTGCCAGGTCACGTCGCTGGGGTAGGCCGACACACCCCGGGCCGCCAGGCCGTGGTCGGCGGCGAACACCACCAGTTGCGGCACCTGCAGTTCGGGCCGTTCGGTGCCCAAGATGAGGCCGAGTTGCACCGCCAGGGTTTCGAGCCGACCCAGCGCACCCAGGGGTTTGGTTTTCTGGTCGATGGTATGTTGCAACGCCTGCAGCAGCGCGGGCTGGCTCAGGTCGGGGACGGTGGGCGCGGTGTAGGCCATGGCGGGGCTTTCGGAGGGTTAGGGTTGAACGAGTTGCGCCAGGGCGCCGGGGGCGGTGTGGGCCTCCAGCGTGTCGGCCAGGCGGTCGAACACGGCGTAGAGCGTGGGGGCGGCGGCACCGAACAGGGCGCGCACCACGGCGGGGTCTTCAAACAGGCCGTGCAGGTACACGCCCAGCACGTTGCCGGCGGCGTTGTGCCAGCCCAGGCCCGGCAGCACCGGGTGGGCGCGGGCGCCCTGGGCCACCATGGCGGGGTGCAGCGCGGTCTGGCCGTGGTGGATTTCGTAGCCGCCCGCCTCCACCCCGTTCAGCGCGGCCCAGGGGCCGGCCTGCACCGACAGGCGCGCCCGGGTGGGCTGCACCGTTTTGTCGCGGGCAAAGGCGGTGACCAGCGGCAGCAGTCCCAAGCCGGGGGCGTTGCTGGCCGCGATGGCTTCGACGCCCTCGGTGTCGATGAGGGCTTCGCCCAGCATTTGCAGCCCGCCGCAGATGCCCAGCACCGCCCCACCCCGCTCGGCGTGGGCCACCACGGCCTGGTCCAGGCCCTGGGCGCGCAGCCAGGCCAGGTCGCTGCTGGTGTGTTTGCTGCCGGGCAGCACGATCCAGTCGGCGTCGGCCACGTCCGCCGGGCTGCGCGCCCAGCGCAGGCGCACACCGGGCACGTTCTTCAGCGCCTGGAACTCGTCCAGGTTGCTGATGCGCGGGTAGGCCACCACCGCCACCGTCAGCCGCACCGTACCGGCGGTGTGGGTGCGGTCGTCGAACACGCCGTCTTCTTCGGGCAGGCCGTGGTCGCGCTGCATGGGGACCGTGGCCACCGTGGGCACGCCGGTCAGGTCTTGCAGCATCTGCGGGGCCGGGGCCAGCAGGCTGGCGTCGCCGCGGAACTTGTTGAGCACGAAGCCCCGGAACAGGCGCCGCTCCTCCGGGGGCAACAGGGCCCAGGTACCGTAGAGGTGGGCGAAGGCGCCGCCGCGGTCGATGTCGGTGACCAGCCAGCAACGCGCCTGCGCGTGGCGCGCCACCCGCATGTTGACGATGTCGCTGGCGTGCAGGTTGATTTCGGCCGGCGACCCGGCGCCTTCGATCACCACCACGTCGTGCTCGGCGCGCAGTTCGTCCAGCGACTGGCGGATCTGGGGCCAGACGTGTTCGCTGCGGCCGCGCCAGGGCATGGCCGACAGCCCAGGATGGGCCTGCCCCAGCAGCACCACCTGGCTGCGGGTGTCGGCCTCGGGCTTGAGCAGCAGGGGGTTCATGCGCACGTCGGGCGTGGCGCGCGCGGCCAGCGCCTGGAAGTACTGGGCCGAGCCGATTTCGCCCCAGGCGCGACCGCCCGCCGTGGGCAGGCCGGCCACCACGCGGGCGTTGTTGCTCATGTTCTGCGCCTTGAAGGGCGCGACTTTGAGGCCCTGGCGGGCGAAGTGCCGACACAGCGCGGTGGTGAGCCAGCTTTTGCCGGCGCCGCTGGAGGTGCCGAGCACCATCACACAAAGGGCGGTCATGGGATAACGGTGGGTGGGGAGGGGCAAGCCCCGGCGGAGGCCTGTGCGGTCAATGCCGCACGCAGGGCCGCCAGCGCCGGGGGCGGCAGCACGCCCAGCCGCCACCAGCCGGGCAGGCCGAAAGAGGTGGCGTCGCGCAACTGCACGCCGTGGGCGGCGAGCGCGGCCGGGTCGAGGGTTTGGGGCGGGCGGGCACAGAGGAAGTTGGCGTCGCTGGGCAGAACCTGCCAGCCGTGGGCCCGCAGCGTGGCCAGCAGCTGGGTTTTCCAGCCGCGCAGGGTCTGGCGCGCCTCGGCCAACCAATGCTGGGTGGCGGGGTCGGTCCAGGCCTGCAGCATGGCCACGGCGTGGCTGCCCAGGGGCCAGGACGGGCCCAGCCGTTCCAGCGTGGCGGCGTCGGCCGCGGTCGGGGCGATCAGGTAGGCGCCGCGCAAGCCGGTCAGGCCCAGGGCCTTGTTCGGGGTCCACATCTGCCACACGCCCTCGGGCACGCGGGTGGGGGCGTGCGGGGTCAGGCGCAAGGGGGTGTAGGCGCAGTCGAGCACGGTGAGCAAGCGGCCGTGCGCCTCGGCGGCCAGATCTACCGTCTGGCCCAGGGGGCTGGACGGGTCGCACCACCACTGCAGGTCGGCTGGCCTGCCCGGCGCCGGCGCCATGGCCGGGCCCGACACCCAGGGGGGGGCCGGGGGCGACAAGCCCCAGGCGCTGGCGGCGTGGGCGTAGTCGCCGTAGGCGTGGGAGGGCCAGGCGGCGCTGCGGGCGCCCTGGCGCGCGGCCTGGGCGCTCAAGCGCACGATGGCCTCGCTGGCGCTGGCGGTTGGCACCAGGCGGTCGGGGTCCACCCCATGAAAAGCGCCCAGCGCGGCGCGCAAGGCGGTGTAGGCCGGGTCGGGGTAGCGGGTGGGGTCGGCGGCCTGCACCGCCGCCAGCACCCCCGGGCAGGGGCCGCAAGCGTTGGCGTTGGTGGAGAAGTCCCACCGCGCCGGACCGCTGGGGCCGGGGCCGCCGTGCACCCGGGTCATGCGCCCAGCCCCCCGGCCGCCACGTGCGGGGCCCAGTGCGCGACCACGGCCGTCCCCCCCCAGGCGCCCAGCACGGCCAGGGCGAGCCCGGCCATTGCCACCACCACCCGCCCGGTCACGGCCAGAGCGCGCGTGGCGTCGGCCGGGGTGGGCGCGCGTCCCATCGGGTTCAGTACATACACGCCGGGCTTGCCCAGGCGCACGTCCAGACCCAACGCCAGCGCCCCCATGGGCCAGCCCCCGTTGGGCGATGGCGTGCGCCGGGCCTGGGCGGGCCAGGCGCGCCAGTGCCGCCCGGGGGTGGGTGCCAGCAGCATCAGGGCCAGACCGGTCAGGCGCGCGGGCAGCCAGTTGAGGGCATCGTCGGCGCGGGCCGCCCATTGGCCGGCCCAGGTCCAGACGCGTCCCTGCCGTGCGCCCGGGTAGCCCCACATGGCGTCGGCGGTGTTGGCCCAGCGGTACAGCGCCGCCCCCGGCAAACCGGCCACGGCAAACCAGCACAGCGGCGCCACCACCGAGTCGCACAGGTTCTCGGCCAGGGTTTCCAGCGCGGTTTCACGCACCTCGGTGGCGCTCAGCTGGCTGACGTCGCGGCTGCACAGCCAGGCGAGGCGTTCGCGGCCCGCCGCCAGCGACACGGCCAGCGCCGCCTCGACCGCGGCCACCTCGTCGCGCAACATGCGCCAGGCCAGCAGGGGCTTGAGCGCCAGCGCCAGGGCCAGCGCCGCCCAAGCCCCCAAGTGCTGCAGCGCCACCGTTTGCAGCGCCCAGGCCAGCGCCGCGACCGCGACCGCGCCCAGCCACCAGGCGGCGGTACCACGCAGCCAGGGGCCCAGGCGGGGTGTGGGCGAAACATGGGCCACGGGGGGCGCTGACGGCGCCGGCGAGGGCACAGGGGTGGCGACGTCCGCGGCGGCCTCCACCGCGGGCGCGACAGGGGCGGCCCAGCGCCCGAGCGCCGCCAGCCACTGGCCCATCCACACCACCGGGTGCCAGCGCGCGGGCGGCTCGCCCCAGCGGTGGTCGATGGCCAGGGCGAGCAGCACCGCCAGGGCCAGGGTTTCAGGCGCCAGCGGCATCGTCGGCGTTCGCGTCGGTGGCAAACAGGGCGCTGGGGCGGTCCCAGGCGTCGTCGTGGACGCAGGCGGCCAGGGCTTCGCGCCGGGCCCAGCGCTGTTGCGCCAACATGGGCTCGGCGTAGTAGCCCGCCACCGGGCCCAGGCACAGCAGGGCGATGGGCTCGGCGCCCGGGGGCAGGCCCAGCAGGGCCGCCACCTCGGCCGGCTCGAACAGCGACACCCAGCCCATGCCCAGCCCTTCGGCCCGGGCCGCCAGCCACAGGTTCTGGATGGCGCAGGCGGCCGAGGCCAGGTCCATCTGCGGCAGGGTGCGCCGCCCGAAGACGTGCCGCTCGCGGCCGTCGCGCAGCACCACGGCCAGCAGCTCGGCGGCGTCCAGCAGGCCTTCCACTTTCAGGCGCATGAAGGCGTCCTGCCGCTCGCCCAGCGCCTCGGCGGTGCGCTGGCGCTCGGCCTCCACCGCCGCGTGCAGGCGTTGCCGCAGCGCCGGCTGGGTGATGCGCACAAAGCCCCAGGGCTGCATGAAACCCACACTGGGTGCGTGGTGCGCCGCGTGCAGCAGCCGGCGCAACACCTCGGGGGCGACCTGTCCGCCGACGAAGTGGCGCATGTCGCGCCGCTCGAAGATGGCGCGGTACACCGCCGCCGCCTGCACCGCATCAAACGGGGTGGCGGGCACGGTGGCGGCGCTCGGGTCCACGGGCGGGGGGTGGGCCACGGGCTCAGTCCTCGATGCCGCGCTGCGCCGGGATGCCGGCCTTGAAGGCGTGCTTGACCAGCGTCATCTCGGTCACGGTGTCGGCCAGCTCCACGATCTCGGGCGGGCAGCGGCGGCCGGTCAGGCAGACGTGCACATGGCCGGGCCGCTCGCGCAGGGTTTGCAGCACGCCGTCCAGCGGCAACCAGCCGTAGATCAGCGGGTAGGTGATTTCGTCGAGCACCACCAGGAAGTGCTCGCCGCTCAGGATGGTGGCCCGGGCCTTCTCCCAGCCGTCGCGCGCCAGTTGCGCCGAGCGCTCCAGGTCCTGGCTTTTCCAGCTGAAGCCGTCGCCCAGGCCTTCGATCGGGATGCCGATCTGCTCGAACATGCGGTGTTCACCGAAGCGCGCCGTCGGCACCTTCATGAACTGGTAGATCTTGACCGCCTTGCCGCGGCCATGGGCGCGCAGTGCCAGGCCGAAGGCGGCCGTGCTCTTGCCCTTGCCGTCGCCGGTGTTGACGATGACGATGCCGCGGCGTTCGCCTTCGGGTTTGTCGTAGGGTTTCTCGCTGGGCGGGGTTTCGATCTGCATCTCAGGTTCTCGTCGAAGGGTTCATCTGCGGCAAGGCCACCCACTGGCCGTCCAGTGCGCGCACCGCCACGCGGTGGTCGAACACGGCTTCGAGCGCGCGGTGCGTGGCGGGGTCGGCGCAGGCGCCCTGGTGGGTGACGCGGCCTTGGGCCATCACCACCAGTTCGTCGGCGTGCAGGGCCATGCCGATCTCGTGCAGCACGCTGACGACGGTGCGGCCTTCGCGCACCAGGGCCTGGACGATGGCCAGCCAGTCGGCCTGGTGCGGCGGGTCCAGGTTGGCTAGGGGTTCGTCCATCAGCAGCACCTGGGCCTCCACCGCCAGGGCGCGGGCCAGCAGCACGCGCTGGCGCTCGCCGCCGGACAGCTGGCCGAGCGAACGGGCCCGCCAGTCCCAGGCCTGGGTCGCGCGCAGCGCGCGCTCCACCGCAGCATGGTCGGCGGCGCTGGGCGGGCTGAGCCAGGCCTGGTGCGGCAGGCGGCCGAGCATGGCCACGTCCCACACGGTCAGGTCGTCGCCACTGGCCTCGTTCTGGCCCAGCCACGACAGGTGCTGCGCCCGCTGGCGGTGCGGCCAGTCGGGCAAGGACTGCCCCAGCAGGGCCGTGGTGCCGCTGTGCGGCAACAGGCCGGCCATGGCCTTGAGCAGGGTCGACTTGCCGGCGCCGTTGGGCCCGACGATGCTGGTCCAGCGCGCACGCGGCAGCGCCAGCGTGATGCCGTGCAGGATGGCCGTGTCGCCGAAGCGAACGCCCAGGTCGCGCGCTTCCAGCGCGGGGGTGTGGGGTGCGGGTGTGGCGCTCACAAGCCCCCTCCCCGGCCCAGCCGCGTGCTGCGGTGCATCAGCCACAGCAGGTAACCGCCGCCGAGCACCGCGGTGAGCACGCCCACCGGCAGCTCCTGCGGCGCGATCAGCCAGCGCGCCAGGGTGTCGGCGGCCATCAGCAGGGCGCCGCCCATGCAGCTGGCCAGCAGCATCAGGCGGCTGCTGGTGGTCTTGACCAGCGAACGCACCAGGTGCGGCGCCGCCAGGCCCACGAAGGCGATCAGGCCGGTCTGCGCCACGGCGGTGCCGGTGGCCAGCGCCAGCACCGCCACCAGCGCCGCGCGCATGGGACCCAGCGGCAGGCCCAGGCTGCGCGCCGTGGCATCGCCCAGGCTCAGGCCGTCGAGCACACGCGCCAGCAGCCAGGCCGCCAGCGTGCACAGCGCCCACACGCCCGCCATCAGGCCGGCAGCGGTCCAGCCCACGAAGCTGGTGGACCCCAGCATGAAGGCCTGCATGGCCTGCAGCGATTCGGGCGAGAACAGCAGCACCAGGTGCGTCATGGCGCCCAGCACCACGCCCACCACCACGCCGGCCAGCAGCAGGCGTAGCGTGTGCTGCACCCCGCGCGACAGCACCAGGGTCAGCAGCACCGCCAGCACCGCCCCGCCGAAGGCTGCGCCGGTCAGCCCCAGGCGGACCCAGACGCTGCTGGAAAACACGCTCACCGCCACGCCGCTGTTCATCATGCTGGCGCCCAGCATGCCGCCGGCCCCGCCCAAGGCCGCCAGCGCCAGCGCCACACCCAGCGAAGCGCCCGAAGCGCTGCCCAGCAGGAAGGGGTCGGCCAGCGGGTTGCGGAACAGGCCCTGCGCCACGGCCCCGGCCAGGCCCAGCAGCGCGCCCGCCCCCCAGGCCCCCAGGGTGCGCGGCAGGCGGATGTCGAACACGATCTGTCGCGCCATGGCGGTGGCGTCCGGGTCCTGTGCCGGGCTCAGCAAGGGGCCCACCAGGTTTTCAAACCCGGTGCTGCCCACGCACACGCCCAGGGCGGCCAGGGCCAGCGCCGCCGCCAGCAGGCCCAGCACCAGCCAGCCCGCGCGCTGGGCGTTCAAGGCCGCCCCCCCGCCCGGGCCACGGCCGGGGCCCGGCTGGCCAAGCAGCGCGCCATCAGGCGCGCGCCCTCGGCCATGCGCGGCCCGGGCCGCACCAGGGTGTCGGATTCTTCGGCCGGGAACACGCACAGGTGGCCCCCGTGCATGGCGCGCATCGCCATCCAGCCCGGGCGCTGGTTCATGCCGTCCACGCTGCGCTGGCCGACCATGATGAGGTCGGGGTTGGCGCGCACGATGTACTCGGGATTGAGCTTGGGAAACGGCCCCAACGCCGCCGGCACGATGTTGCGGGCGCCCAGCCGTGCCAGGGTTTCGCCAATGAAGGAGCCCTCGCCCGCCGCGTACGGCCCCGGGTTGACCTCGAAGTAGACCCGCGTGCCGCGCACCCCGGCGGGCAGCGACTGCGCGGCAGCGGAAACGGCGGCGTCGATGGCGCGCCACACCCGTGCGGCGTCCGGCACCTCCAGCAACTGGCCCAGCTTCATCATCACCCGCTGCACGTCGGCATGGGTCTTGGGCTCCAGCGCCACCACCTTCACGCCCAGGGCGCGCAGGCGCTCCGCGGCGCGCGACGAGGTGGCCATCAGCACCACGTCGGGGCGCAGCGCCACGATCTGCTCGATGTTCGGGTCCAGCCCGCCGCCCACGCGCGGCAGGGCTTTGACGGCAGCGGGCCAATTGGTGTAACGGTCCACGCCCACCAGCCGGTGGCACTGGCCCAGTTCGCACACGGTTTCGGCCAGTGATGGCAGCAGGCTGACGATGCGCTGCGGCGTGCGCTCAAAGGCCACCGCCACGCCGCGGTCGTCGGTGATCTGCAAGGCGGCGCGGGCCGGCAAGGCCCACCCGGCCAGCCACAGCAACGCCAGCCACAGGGTCCACAGTGCCCAGCGGTGCGCGCTCATGCGGCGCCTTTCAGGGTCAGCGGCAGGCCGGCGGCCATCAGCGTCACGCGTTCACAGGCGGCGGCCACCCGCTGGTTCAGGCGGCCCAGCGCGTCCACAAAAGCGCGCACCTCGCGCCCCAGGGGAATCACGCCCAAGCCAATCTCGTTGCCCACCAGCACCACCGGCCCGGGGGCGGCCGCCACGGCGGCACACAAGGCCTCACCCGCGGCCAGCACGCCGGCCTCGTCCAACGCCTGCGCGGGGTCGGCCGGCAACATCAGGTTCGTCAACCACAGGGTCAGGCAATCCACCACCACCAGGGTGTGGGCGTTGCTGTGCTGCTGCAGCGCATGGGCCAGCGCCTGCGGTTCTTCCACCGTGGACATGCCGGGCACGCGTTCGGCGCGGTCGGCCTGGTGCCGGGCGATGCGCTCGCGCATCTCGGCGTCCCAGGGCTGGGCGGTGGCGAGCATCACGGCCCGGTGTCCAGGGGCGACCGCCAGCCAGTCGCGTGCGATCAGTTCGGCCCGGCGCGATTTGCCGCTGCGCTGGCCGCCCAAAATGAATTCGCTGCGGGCGCCGCTCATGCCGCTGCCTCCACGGCCAGGCCACGTGCCAGGGCGTCGCGGGTCATCCAGTCGCCCACGATGCGGTGCAGTTGCTCCACGCCGTCGGTCAGGGCCGCCGGGCCGGGCTGCAAAATGTCGGCCGACTTGATCTCGAACAACTGGCCGGAGCGCACCGCCGGCATTTCGGCCCAGCCGGGCCGCGCCGCGACCTTTTCGGCGCGGAATTTCTTGCCGCACCAGGAGCCGATGAGGATGTCGGGCGCGCGCCGCACGATCTCGGCGCCGTCGGCGATGATGCGGTCCCGGCCCAGCGGCATGGCGGCCAGTTCGGGAAACACGTCGTTGCCGCCGGCCACGCCCAACAGCTCCGACACCCAGCGGATGCCGCTGATGTGGGGCTCGTCCCACTCCTCGAAATACACCCGAGGCCGGCGCTGGCCGGCGGCCACCCGCGCGGCCACGTCGGCACGCAGGGCGTCCAGCCGCTGGCGCCGTTCGGCGATCCAGGCCTCGGCAGGCGACGCACACCCCACCAGCGCCGCCACCTGGTAAAGCATGGCAAACATCTCGTCCACGCTGCGCTGGTTGAACACCGTCACCGGCACCCCGGCGCGGATCAAAGCGGCCGCGATGTCGGCCTGCAGGTCGGAAAACCCAAACACGTGGTCGGGCCGCAGCGCCAGGATTTTGTCGATCTTGGCGCTCAGGAAGGCGCTGACCTTGGGCTTTTCGTCGCGCGCGCGGCGCGGCCGCACGGTGTAGCCCGAAATGCCGACGATGCGGTGCTCCTGCCCGAGCAGGTAGAGCCACTCGGTGGTTTCTTCGGTCAGGCAGACGATGCGCTGCGGGCCCCAGGCGGCGGCGGTCGGGGCGGGGGTCACGGCGCCTCCGGCAGAAAAAGTTGGGCGGTGGCCTCGGGGTTGGACGGGAACCAGGCGTGGAAGTAGCTGGCCCGCACCGACCCCTGGCCGTAAACCGCCTCGGCCTTGCCGTGGGCGCGGGCCGGTTCGGTGTGGGCCAGCGGCGCCAGTGGCGACGCGGTGAGCGAGTAGTGGAAGGTGTGGCCGCGCAACTCGCCCTGCGGCGTGCACCAGCGCTGCGGCCCCAGCGCCGCCAGCCGCTTTTGCATCGCCACCTCGCCCGGCAGCAGGCCCCACATCGGCACGCGGGCGCCGTCGGCCAGGGTCAGGCCGTCGAACAGCGGCATCATGCCGCCGCATTCGGCCCACACCGGCCGGCCGGCCGCCACGTGCGCGGCCAGCGCGGCGCGGCAGCGCGTGCCCGCCGCCAAGGCCGGGGCGTGCAGCTCCGGGTAGCCGCCGGGCAGCCACACCGCGTCGCAGGGGGGCAGCGGGTCGTCGGCCAGCGGCGAGAAAAACGCCAGCTCGGCCCCCAACTCGCGCAGCGTGTCCAGGTTGGCCGGGTAGGTGAAGCAGTAGGCCGCGTCGCGCGCCACCGCCACCGTGCGGCCCCGCAGCAGCGGGGCCACCGGCCGGGGCGGCACCGGCGCAAACGGCACCGCCCAGCGCTGCCAGCCGGCGGCGTCCAGACGGCCCAAGGGGGTGTCGGCCAGGGCATCGGCCAGGGCGTCCAGCCGTTCCAGGGCGTCGGGCAGCTCGGAGGCCACCGTCAGGCCCAGGTGGCGTTCGGGCAGGGCAAACCCGGCGTCGCGGCGCAACGCTCCCAGCCAGCCGGTGTCCACCCCTGCCAGACCATCGACCGGGCCAGGCCCCAGGTAGTCGGCGCGCACCGAGGCGCGCAGCATGCTTTCGTGTCCGTCGCTGGCCACCCGGTTGGCCAGCACCCCCGCCCAGGGCAAACCCGGGCGGTAATGGCGCAGGCCGTGCACCAGCGCGCCAAAGGTGCCGGCCATGGAGCCGGCGTCGATCACCGCCAGCACCGGAATGCCCAGCTTCACCGCCAGGTCGGCCGCGCTCGGGTCGCCGTCGAACAGCCCCATCACCCCTTCGATCAGGATCAGGTCGCTGTGCGCGGCGGCCTCGTGCAGCCGCGCACGCAGGTCGTCCTCGCCGTTGAGCCACAGGTCCAAGTTGTGCACCGGGTGGCCGCTGGCCAGGGTGTGCCAGTGCGGGTCCAGAAAGTCCGGGCCGCACTTGAACACCCGCACCCGCCGGCCCTGCCGCGCGTGCAGGCGCGCCAACGCGGCGGTGACGGTGGTTTTGCCCTGGCCAGAGGCGGGGGCGGCGATGAGCAGGGCGGGGGCGTGGTGGATCATGGCGTTCAACGGCCCGTCCAGGTCAGGCCCGCAAACACGGTGCGGCCCGGCGTGGCGTAACCGCGTGCGGTTTCGTAGTATTTGTCCCCCAGATTGTCCACGCGCAACAGCAGCGTCCACTCGGGGGTCAAGGCCTTGCTGGCCGACAGGTTCAACAGGCCATAGCCCGGCAACAACGGTCGGGCATCGGTGACGCGGTCGTAGCGGTCGCCCGACAGCAGCACATCGGCCTTCAGGCTCCAGTCCTGCCAGGCGGTTTCAGCCCCCAGCTTCAGCAGGCGCTGGGCACGGCGTGCCAGGCGTTTGCCGGTGGTGGCATCCACCGGGTCCTGCAGATCCAGAGAAGCGGACCAGGCCACGTTGGCGGTGTGCGTGACACCAGACAAGGTCACCCCCTGGAGCTTCGCCCGGGCGGTGTTGGCGTAGCACCCAAACGTGCTGGCACACGCCCCGGGGCCGGCAAACGAAATCAGGTTGCTGATCCGGTTCTGGTAAGCCACCGCCGAAAAGGCGTGGCCTGAGCGCGCGAACTTCACACCCAACTCCCGGTTGAAGGCCTTTTCCGGAGCCAACCCGGCAAAACCGTACTCGCTGAAGCGTTGGTACAGGGTCGGGGCCCGGAAGGCGGTTCCGGCCGAGGCGGTGAGTCGCCAATCCGGTGCAAAAGCCCAGCCATACGCCAGGGCGCCGGTGGTGTGGCGGCCAAACTCGCTGTCGTCGTCCCATCGAGCATTGACTTGCCAGTGGTGTGCGCCCCGTTGGTGTCCGTAGCCCAGCGCCAGGGCGTCTTGCGAACGCCGGGTGTCCTGGGGCTGCGTGCCGGCGTTGCGCAAGCGATCGTCCCGACGCTCCAGGGCCACCGTCGCACTCACGTCGCGGTCGGTCCAGGTGCTTTGCAGCAGGGCCGTTTCGATCTGCGTCTTGGTGTCGTAGCTGGGCACAGCGCCCGGCGCCGGCAAGGTGGCGTAACGGTCATCGGCCCGGGTGAGGGCCAATTGCGTGGACCAGGCGTCGGACCATTTGGCCCGCCAATTGACGCCCAAGGCCGACAGCCGTTGCAGGGTCCGGTTGTCCTTGGCGTAGTTGGCGCTGTTTTTGTTGGTGGTGCTGTCGTAGCCGGCGTCGGCGTTGGAGTACACCCAGGTGGCGTTCAACTGGTGCCCCGCGACCAGGTCCTTGCCCAGCCGCAGAGAAGCGGTATTCCGTGCGTAGCCGTCCTGGTCCGGATTGGCCGCGGGCTGAATGTTGTAACCCTCGCTGACCTCGCGCCCCACCGCCACGGCATAGCGCCAGCCTGCTTGCGCACCACGCACGCCGGCGGTGACGGTCCGTGTGCCGTGGGTGGCCACCCCCAGCCCCAGGCTGGGGGTGAAACCGCCCTCACCGCCTTTGGTGAACACCTGGATCACACCCGCCACCGCATCGGAACCATAGACCGCCGCGGCCGGACCACGCAACACCTCGATCCGCTCGATCTGGCTCGCGGGAATCGCCTGACAGGTCGCGCCGCCACTGCCGGACTGGGTGTCGATGCGGATGCCATCGATCATCACCACCGTGTGGTTGGTGTTGCCACCGCGCAGGAACAGGTTGGTGGTGCCCAGAGGCCCGCCGTTGCGGGTCATTTCGATGCCGGGCAAATGCACCAGCACATCGGCCAGCGACACCGCCCCGCTGCGGGCGATGGTTTCGGCATCGACCACGCTCACATCGGCGAGGACATCGTTCAACGCGACCGCGGTGCGGGTGGCCGTGACCACCACGGTGTCCAGTTCGCCCGGCGGGGACTGCGCGATGGCCCCCATGGAGGTACA
>NZ_JAAQQT010000696.1:0-11139 GCF_011742065.1 Aquabacterium sp. A08 | reverse complement strand
ACCGTCGTCGCCTTCCCAGGCACCCATGGGGCGCCCAGTGGCTGGGAGACGAAAGCGGGGCATCGGCTGGCACCGACACCCGTCCACTTACCGTTGCGGGGGCAGCGCTGGTTAGAAAAAGACCTGTGCGGCCTTCTTCCCCCAGCTTCCCGTTGAACTGCGGCGAGAGAACCACGCCGCGAGCACCAACAGCGGACATTGTAGCCACCCGGGCTGACGGCGCCCCTACAATGGGAGGCAAATGGCTGCCCCGAACCCCATCGACCAGATCACCGAACGCGTCGAACGCCTGCTCGCGCGTCACGAAGAACTGCGGCGCGCGCACGCCCTGTTGCTGCAGCAGGTCCAGGCCCTCACCGACGAACGCGACCAACTGCGCACCCGCTGCAACCTGGTCAAACAGCGGCTGGACAGCCTGATCGAACGCCTGCCCCAGGCCACCCACGGCGAAGACGCATGAACAAGCCCGGCATCAAACAAATCGAAGTGCAGATCATGAGCCAGTCCTACATGCTGGCCTGTCCGCTGGACGGCGAGGACGCCCTGCGCGCGTCCGTGGCCCAGGTGGACGCGGCGATGTGCCGCATCCGCGACGCCGGCAAGGTCAAGGCGCGCGACCGCATCGCGGTGCTGGCCGCGCTCAACATCGCTTTCGAGTGTTCGCAAAAAGACGGCAGCCCGTTCCGCAACTCCTCGTTCGCCAACACCGAATCGGGCGAATTGCCGGACAGCGGCCCACCCCCCGCCGACGCCACCCTGCAACAGCTGCTGCAACGCCTGGACCAGGCCCTGGCGCAAGACGACCGCCTGCTCTGAACCCTGCGGCGTGCCACGCCGTGCCGGCTTCCGTACTACAATGGACCCGTCTGCCGCTGTGGCCGGGCTTTATATTTCCTTGAACCAATGCTCTCTGAGCCCGGGCTTGGTACATTGCGCAGTGGGTGTGAGCGTCTCGCGTCAGACGAACCCGAAGCTGCGTTGCCCTCGCCCACCTGAACCCCCCCGTTCAGGATGCCGGTCCGGTTCTGCGGCAGACACCCCCCTCTTCCCCCTCCCCCATGCTTGAACCCCTGCTGATCGCGGAATTGGCCGCCCTTGGACTGTTTGCCGGTTTTCTGGCGGGGTTGCTGGGCATCGGCGGGGGCATGGTCATGGTGCCCTTCATCACCCTCATCCTGTCGGGCCGCGGCGTCGCGCCCGACCTGTCGGTGAAGATGGCGATCGCCACCTCCATGGCCACCATCATCTTCACGTCCCTGTCCAGCGTGCGGGCGCACCACAAGCGCGGCGCGGTGCGCTGGGACATCGTCTGGCGGTTGGCCCCTGGCATCGCGCTGGGCGCGGCCCTGGCCAGCCTGGGGGCGTTTTCGCTGCTCAAGGGCCAGGCGCTGGCCCTGGTGTTCGCGGGCTTTGTCACGTTTTCTGGCCTGCAAATGCTGCGCGACAAAAAACCGGCCCCGAGCCGCACCCTGCCTGGCACCGCCGGCCAGTTGGCGGCGGGCGGCGGCATCGGTTTTCTGTCCGGGCTGGTCGGGGCAGGTGGCGGCTTCGTCAGCGTGCCGTTCATGACCTGGTGCAACGTCGCCATCCACAACGCGGTGGCCACCAGCGCGGCGCTGGGCTTCCCGATCGCCCTGTTCAACGCCGTGGGTTACGTGCTGGCCGGGCAATCGGTGGATGGCCGCCCGGAGGGTTCGCTGGGCTATGTGTTCCTGCCGGCGCTGGCGGTCATCGCCTCGGCCAGCGTGCTCATGGCGCCGCTGGGGGCCAAGGCGGCGCACGCACTGCCGGTCAAGCAACTCAAGCGGGTGTTTGCCTTCATTCTCTTCGCCCTGGCTGCGGTCATGCTGCACAAGGGCCTGACGGCCTGACCCCCTTGGGGCGGTGCGGCTCAGGCTGCGTGCAAGGGCTGGTCAGACACCACCACCCCGTCCTCGTCGGCGTAGAGCCAGTCGCCGGGGCGTACCCACACCCCCTGGATCTGCACCGCCACATCGCGCTGGCCTTCCTGGCGCTTTTCGGTCGGCAGCGGCATGGCCGCCAGGGCCCGGATGCCCACGGCACAGCCGGCCAGTTCGGCCACGTCGCGCACACAACCGTCCACCAGCACCCCGGCCCAACCGTTGCGCGCGGCCGCCGCGCCCAGGTTGCCACCCACCAGAGCGCGGCGCAGCGAGGCCCCGCCGTCCACCACCAGCACGCGCCCTGCACCCGGCGAGTCCACCGCCGCCTTGACCAGGGTGTTGTCCTCGAAGCACTTGACGGTGCTCACCACCCCGGCGAAGCGGCGCACGCCCCCGAAATCGCGGAACACCGGCGGCAGCACGCGGAAGCCGCCATCGCTGTCGAGCTTGTGCGCGTCGCACAGGTCGCAGGTGGCAAAAGACGGGAGGGAGGCGGTCATGGTGTACTCCTGAGCGTGGGACGGGCCGAACAAAACGCGCATCTTAGCCAGCCGCCATTGCACGGCGCTTGCGGCCTGGGCCGCGCCACCCGCCCAGGCGCCCGCCAGCGTTCGGGAAAAACCCGGACCGGCACAAAAAAACGGGGCGCCGCCCTATGAAACCCCCCGCTTGTCGGATAGGATGACACGGTCCATGAGAGCGGCCACCGCTCCATTGGCGTGCATTCAACCCACAGAAGGATTCCACCCATGGCCACTGCGAAAAAAGCCCCCGCCGCCAAAGCCGCGCCTGCGCCCGCTCCCGCCGCCAAGCGCACCCCCAACGCCGCCTTCATGAAGCCGCTGACCCCCAGCGCCACCCTGGCCGCCATCGTCGGCGCCAAGCCGTTGCCGCGCACCGAAGTCACCAAGAAGGTGTGGGAATACATCAAGAAGCACAAGCTGCAGGACGACGCCAACAAGCGCATGATCAACGCCGACGCCAAGCTCAAGGACATCTTCCAAAAGCCCCAGGTGTCGATGTTCGAGATGACCAAGCTGATCAGCGGTCACCTCTCCTGATCACCCGGCCTGCACGCCGCCCATGAAAAAACCCGCTCAGAGCGGGTTTTTTCATGCTTGGCCGCCACCCCGCAAGGGGTGACGGCTGCAGCCAGGTCAGCGCACGATGGCGAGCTGGGCGCGGTTGCCAGCGCGGAAGGTGTACAGCGTCAGGGCGCCGTTCTTGATGTCGCCCTTCTCGTCGAAAGCGATCTGGCCGGTGATGCCCTTGTGGTTGGCTTCTTTCAGCTTGGGCAGGTAGACGGCCGGGTCGGAGGAGCCGGCGGCCTTCATCGCCTCGACCATCACCATCACCGAGTCGTACACGTAGGGCGCGTACAACTTCACGTCTTCGTTGAACTTGGCCTTGTAGTCCTGGGCAAACTTGTCGGCGGCTTCCTTGAACTCGCCGTCGATACCACCGGCTTCGGCGCAGAACACCACGTCGTCGCCCAGGGCGTCGGCCGCCAGCTTGGGCAGCTCGTTGGTGCAGATGCCGTCGCCGCCCATGAACTTGGCGGTGATGCCTAGCTGCTTCATCTGGCGCAGCATCGGGCCGCCCACGGCGTCCATGCCGCCGAAGAAGATGACGTCGGGCTTCTTGGCCTTGATGCTGGTCAGGATGGCGTTGAAGTCGGTGGCCTTGTCGTTGGTGAACTCGCGACCCACGACCTCGGCGCCGGCGGCCTTGGCGCCTTTTTCAAACTCGTCGGCCACGCCCTGGCCGTACGCGGTGCGGTCGTCGATCACGGCCACTTTCTTGGCGGCCAGCGACTCGACGGCGTACTTGCCCAGCGTGCCGCCCAGGTGCACGTCGTCGGCCACCACGCGGAAGGCGCCGGCGTAGCCCTGGCGGGTGTAACGCGGGTTGGTGGACGAGGGCGAAATCTGCGGGATGCCGGCGGTGTTGTAGATCTGCGAAGCCGGGATGGTGGTGCCGGAGTTCAGGTGACCGATCACGCCGTTGACCTGGGCGTCCACCAGCTTCTGGGCGGCGGCGGTGCCCTGCTTGGGATCGGCGGCGTCGTCTTCGGCCAACAGCTGGAAAGTGGCTTTCTTGTCACCGATCATCACGCCGGCGGCGTTCAGTTCGTCGATGGCCATGCGGGCGCCGTATTCGTTGTCCTTGCCCAGGTGGGCAATGGCGCCGCTGGTCGGGCCGACGTGGCCGATTTTCACGACCAGCGTTTCGGCCGCGGGGGCGGCGGCCGCGGGAGCGGCTTCTTCTTTTTTGCCACAGGCGGTCAGGGCGACGGCTGCGGCCACCACGGCCAGTTTGAACTTCATCTGCATACAAACCCTTGCGTTCGGTTGGTGGTTAAAAATGTTTGCCCAGCGGGAACTTCCCGAGCAAGGCTTTACGATACCTGAAATTTCCGGGCTTGGTGTAAACCCGCGCCACGGCACGGTCCTGCGGCGCACGACCCGTAGCAGCGTTCAAACGCGGCGCTGCGCCGGGTCCGTCGCCAGGGCGTGGGCCACGGCGTCACGCACGTCGGCGGCGGTCACGTCAAGCAAGGTCCGGGCCACCTCCTGGCCGCATTGCCAGGCGTGCGCGTGCCACCAGACCTGCACCTGTTCGGCCACCCGCGCCTCCAGGCGGTGCATCACGGTGGCCAGCACCCGGTCGGTCACGCGGTCCACGGTGGCTTCCAGGTCTGCCGGGGGCCAGACCGGTGCGACCGCTGGGGGCTCGGCCCCAGGGGCCCCACCCTCGCTGGGCGGCAAGGGGTCGCAGGGCACCACCTCGGTGAGGGTGGGCACGAACGCGGGCGGCTGCCGACCGGGGGCATCGTGCATCACCGGCCTCCTTGCGCGGCCACGTCGTGCCGGTCCAGGGTGTAGCCCCACTGGCTGTACTGGCGCCAACGCTGGCGGGCTTCGGCCCGCTCCTCGTCGCTGGGGCCGACGATTTCCAGCACCCGCTCGTGCCGCTCGAAGCCAGCCGGGATGTCGGCCAGGCAGTTCACCAGCACCTGCAGGCCCGGCCGGTCGGGGGCCGCCCCATCGGACAAAACGATGGGCGAATGCGCCACGGTGCCTTGGCCCGCCACGGCATGGGCCAGAAAGTCTTCCTGAGAGAACGTCCACAAAGCCTCGTCCAGCGCGGCGAGTTCGGCCGCCGGCAGCCGCACCCAGGCGGATTTGCCGGCCGCGTTCACTTTGCGCAACAGGCGGCACAGGTAGGGCACGCGGGCGGGCACGTTGAAGTGGAAGGCAACCCCGGTCATGTCCTGGGCTCAGCGCGAACCGGCACCGGCCGCCTTGCCCGCCTTGGTGGGCTTGGCAGCCACAGCGGCCTTGTCGCTTTTCGGGGGTTTGGCGGCCTTGGCCGACTTGATCGGTTGGGCACCCAAACCCGCGGCCGGCTGCAGCGCCTGGCGGTCGACCTCGTCCAGCAGGTACTGCACCAGCAGGGGCACCGGACGGCCGGTGGCGCCCTTGGCGGCCCCGCTTTTCCAGGCCACCCCGGCGATGTCCAGGTGCGCCCAGCGCTGCTGGCCCACAAATTTCTGCAGGAATTTGGCGGCGGTGACGGCGCCGGCCTGGCGCCCGGCCACGTTGCCCATGTCGGCAAAGTGGGACTTCAGGCCTTCGGCGTAGTCGTCGTCCAGGGGCATGCGCCAGGCGGGGTCGAGCGCGGCCTGGCCGGCGTCGGCCAGCGCGGCGGCCAGGTCGTCGTGGTTGGCAAACAGGCCGCAACGCACCCCGCCCAGCGCGATCACGCAGGCGCCGGTGAGGGTGGCGATGTCGATCAGCGCGCGTGGTTTGAAGCGCTCGGCGTAGGTCAGCGCGTCGCACAGGATGAGGCGGCCCTCGGCGTCGGTGTTGAGCACCTCGATGGTCTGGCCGCTCATGCTGGTGACCACGTCGCCGGGCTTGACGGCGCGGCCGTCGGGCATGTTCTCGCAACTGGGGATGAGGCCCACCACGTTGAGCGCCGGCTGCAGTTCGGCCAGCGCGGCGAAGGTGCCCAGCACGCTGGCGGCGCCGCCCATGTCGAACTTCATCTCGTCCATCTCGGCCGCGGGCTTGATGGAAATGCCGCCGGTGTCGAAGGTGATGCCTTTGCCCACCAGCACCACCGGGGCGCTGGACTTGGCCGCCCCCTGGTACTTGAGCACGATGAAGCGCAGCGGCTCCTCCGAGCCCTGGGCCACCGCCAGGAACGCGCCCATGCCGAGCTTGGCCACGTCTTTGGGGCCCAGCACGTCCACGCTGACGCGGGGTTGCTTGGCCAGCTGCCGCGCGGCCTCGGCCAGCAGGCTGGGGGTGGCGTGGTTGCCGGGGCGGTTGGCCCATTCCTTGGCCAGCTCCACACCCCGGGTCACGGCCACGGCGCGGGCAAAGGCGCTGCGCACCGCGGTGGCGTCGGCCACCGCCAGGGTGGCCTTGTGCAGGCTGCGCGGCTTGGCCTGCGATTTGGTGGCGGTGTACACGTAAGACGCGTCGGCCAAAGCCTGCACCGCGGCGGCCACGGCCGCGCCGCTGGCGGCGCTGGCCAGCACCAGCAGGGTTTTGGGCTGGCCGGCCTTGAGCAACGCCCAGGCCGCCTGCACCGCCTTGCGCACCTGGGACGGGGAGCCGTCGCCGCAACGGGCCAGCACCACGCGGCGCGGCTTGACGCCGGGCAGGCGGTGCGCCGCCAGGCACTGACCGGCGCCGGCGGGCAGGTCCTCGTCGGCCACGGCCCCACGCGCCCACAGGGTCAGCGGGTCGTCCAGCGCCGGGGCGGCCTGGTCGGCGGCGTCGGGCCACAGCACCAGCAGCGCATCGGCCACGGTGGAGGCGGTCTGGTGGGGGGTCAGGGTTTTGAGTTCGAAGTCCATAATGTCGGCTGTTGCTGTTTCAAACGATGTTATTCCATTCCTCGCTCCGGCGCGAACTGGCCCGCAGTTTCGGCGCCACCCTGGTGGTGCTGTTCACCATCGTCATCACGATGCTGCTGATCCGCACCCTGGGTCTGGCCAACAAGGGCAGCGTCAACCCCGAGGAAATCCTGCTGGTGCTGACCTACACCGTGCTCGGGCGCCTGCCCACGGTGCTGACGCTGGCGCTGTTCATCGCGGTGGTGTCCACGCTGTCGCGCATGTACCGCGAGAGCGAGATGGTGATCTGGTTCGGCAGCGGGCGCGGCCTGGCCTCGTTCCTGAACCCGATCTTCCGCTTCGCCTGGCCCATTCTGCTGGTCATCGTGCTGATGGTGCTGTTCGTCTGGCCCTGGGCCAACGCCCAGACCGACGAACTGCGCGACCGCTACGAGCGCCGCGGCGACCTCGAGCGCATCGCGCCCGGGCAGTTCCAGGAGTCGTCCAACGGGCGGCGCGTGTTCTTCATCGACAAAGACACCGCCGACGGTGCCGAAGGCCGCAACGTCTTCATCGCCAGCGTGGAACGCGATGGCAGCGAAAGCATCACTTCGGCCCGCTCGGGCCGGGTCGAATGGATCGACGGGGTGCAATACCTGATGCTGGACCAGGGCCAGCGGCTGCAGCAGCCGGCACCGGGCAGCGACAGCGGCCTCAAGCTCAGCGAGTTCGCGCAGTACGGCATCCAGATCGGGGGCGGCCAGGCCAGCACGGGCACGGGCGGGGGCCTCAAGTCGCAACCCACCTGGGTGCTGCTGCAGCAACCGAGTCGGGCCCACCAGGGCGAACTGGGCTGGCGCATCGGCATGGGCCTGACCGCCTTGAACTTCGTGGTGCTGGCGCTGGCGGTGTCGGCCGGCAACCCGCGCGCCGGCAAAAGCGGCAACCTGATCTTCATGCTGCTGGCCTTCGTCGTGTACTACAACCTGCTCAACCTGGGGCAGAGTTGGGTGGCCACCGGCCTGGTGGGGCTGTGGCCCTTCATGCTGGGGCTGCACGGCAGCGTGCTGGCCGCGTCGCTGCTGTGGCTGGCGCAGCGCCACACCCAGCGGGTCTGGTTCCCGCGCCGGGGCCTGAAAGGCACGCCATGAACACCGTGCGCCGGCTGATTTACGGCGAAATCCTGGTGTCGGTGGGCTTTGTGCTGCTGGCCTTCCTGTCGCTGTTCTTTTTTTTCGATTTTGTCGACGAACTGCCGGCGCTGGGCAAGCCCTCGGTGCTGGACCCGAGCCGCGTGTACGGCCTGCGCCACGCCCTGCTCTACGTCGGGCTGTTGCTGCCCAGCCGGGTGTACGAGCTGATGCCCATCGCGGTGCTGATCGGGGCGGTCTATGCCCTGGTGCGGCTGGCCCAGGCGTCCGAATACACCATTTTGCGCACCAGCGGGCTGGGTCCGTGGCGCGCGCTGCGCGCGCTGCTGGGGTTGGGGCTGTTTTTTGTGCTGCTCACCTTCGCCATCGGCGACTACCTGGCCCCGGCCGCCGACCGCACCGGGCAACTGCTCAAGGCCCAGTTCCAGGGCCGCATCAGCGTGGGGCAGACCGGCGCCTGGCTCAAGGAACGCCAAGACGGAGCACAGTTTTCGGTCAACGTGCGCGCCATGGACGCCAGCGGCGCGCTGGAAGGCATCCGCATCTTTGCGTTCGACCCCGACGGCCGCATCAGCGCCACCCTGAACGCGCAGCATGGAGTGATCGACAGCGGCGCGGGCCAATGGCGCTTGAGCGAGGTGCAGCGGCGCCGCTTCGACCTGGGCCAGGACAGGCAGGCGCGCACCGACTTTGAGCGCCTGGACACCCTGGTCTGGCCCACCGGCCTCAACGCCGACATGGTGTCGGTGGCCCTACTCAAGCCCGAGCGCATGCGCACGGTGGACCTGTTTGGCTACATCCAGCACCTGCAGGCCAACAACCAGACCGCGCAACGCTACGAGATCGAGTTCTGGCGCAAGGTGTTCTACCCGCTGAGCTGCCTGGTAATGGTGGTGCTGGCGCTGCCCTTTGCCTACCTGCACTTCCGCGCCAGCGGCCTGGCGGCCTACGTCTTCGCCGGGGTGATGATCGGCATCAGCTTCTTCCTGCTGAACAACGTGTTCGGCTACATCGGCAACCTGCGCGACTGGCAGCCCTGGCTGGCCGCGGCGGCGCCGTCGATGCTGTATTCGCTGGCCTCGCTCGGTGCGTTCGGCTGGCTGGTTTTGAAACGCTAGAGGCCCTCATGCGTGCTGTGATTGTGTTTGCCCACGGTTCCCGCGACCCCCTGTGGCGCGGGCCGGTGGAGGCCGTGGCCGCCGCGGTGCGCCAGCGCGACCCCGGCACCGCCGTGGCCTGTGCCTACCTGGAGCTGTGCGAGCCCGGCCTGCCCGACGCCGCCGCCGCGCTGGTGGCGCAGGGCGCGCGCGACGTGCGCGTGCTGCCGCTCTTTTTTGGCATGGGCAAGCACGCCCGCGAAGACCTGCCGCTGCTGATGGCCGAATTGCGCCAGCGCCACCCGGCCGTGCGCTTTGCCCTGCTGCCCACCGCCGGCGAAAACCCGCGGCTGACCGCACTGCTGGCCGACATGGCGCTGGAACCGGTGGCCCCATGAACCTGCACCAGTTCCGTTTTGTGCAGGAGGCGGTGCGCCGCAACCTCAACCTGACCGAAGCCGCCAAGGCGCTGCACACCTCGCAGCCGGGCGTGTCCAAGGCCATCATCGAATTGGAAGACGAGTTGGGGGTGGACATCTTCACCCGACACGGCAAGCGCATCAAGCGCGTGACCGAACCCGGCCAGCACGTGCTGCGCAGCATCGAGATCATCATGCGCGAGGTCAACAACCTCAAGCGCATCGGGGAACAGTATTCGGCGCAGGACAGCGGCACCCTCAGCATCGCCACCACCCACACCCAGGCGCGCTACGTGCTGCCCGGGCCGGTGGCCAAGCTGCGCCAGGCCTACCCCAAGGTCCACATCAGCCTGCACCAGGGCTCGCCGGCCCAGGTGGCGCAGATGCTGCTGGACGACGTGGCCGACATCGGCATGGCCACCGAAACCCTGACGCAATACGAAGAACTCATCACCCTGCCCTGCTACGACTGGCAGCACGTGCTGGTGCTGCCTTTTGGCCACCCGCTGCTGGACAAGGAACGCATCGGGCTGGACGACCTGGCCCAGGTGCCGCTGATCACCTACCACCCGTCGTTCACCGGGCGCACCCGCATCGACCAGGCCTTTGGGCTGCGCCAGCTCAAGCCCCACATCGTGCTGGAGGCTATCGACTCCGACGTGATCAAGACCTACGTGAAGCTGGGCATGGGCGTGGGCATCGTGGCGGAAATGGCGATGCAGGGCGAAGAACGCAACCCCGACCTGGTGGCGCGCCCGGCCGGCCACCTGTTCGGCCAGAACATGGCGCGGGTGGCCTTCAAGCGCGGCGCCTACCTGCGCCAGTTCGTGCTGCGCTTCGCCGAACTGCTCAGCGACCGGCTCTCGCGCGACCTCATCCTCAAGGCCATGCAAGGCAACGGCCACGACTACAGCCTGTGAACATGCACACCCCCACCCTGCGCAGCCGGCTGCCCCAGGTCGGCACCACCATCTTCACCGTCATGTCGAAGCTGGCGGCCGAGACCGGCGCGGTCAACCTGGGCCAGGGCTTCCCCGACTTCGAGGGCGACCCACGCCTGCTGGACGCGGTGAGCGACGCGCTGCGCGCCGGCCACAACCAGTACCCGCCCATGGCCGGCGTGCCGGCGCTGCGCCAGGCCATCGCCGACAAGGTGGCCACGCTCTACGGCCAGCGCTACGACGCGGCCAGCGAGGTCACCGTCACCGCCGGCGCCACCCAGGCCATCCTCACCGCGCTGCTGGCGGTGGTGCACCCGGGCGACGAGGTGATCGTGCTCGAGCCCTGCTACGACAGCTACGTGCCCAACATCGAACTGGCCGGGGGCGTGGTGGTGCGGGTGCCGCTGGGCAGCCCGGGCGAGGCCGGCAGTTTCCGGCCCGACCTGGACCGCATCGCCGCCGCGATCACGCCGCGCACGCGGGCCTTGATCATCAACAGCCCGCACAACCCCAGCGGCACGGTCTGGTCGCGCGCCGACATGCTGCGCCTGCAAGACCTGCTGGCCGACACCGAGGTGCTGCTCCTGAGCGACGAGGTGTACGAGCACATGGTCTACGACGGCCGGGCGCACGAAAGCGCGGCGCGTTACCCGGGCCTGGCGGCACGGGCCTTCATCGTCAGCAGCTTTGGCAAGACCTACCATGTGACCGGCTGGAAGGTGGGCCATGTGGTGGCCCCGGCACCGCTGATGGCGGAATTCCGCAAGGTGCACCAGTT
>NZ_JAAQQT010000695.1:5721-34575 GCF_011742065.1 Aquabacterium sp. A08 | reverse complement strand
GGCTCTTGCGCGCCGGGGCTGTTCCCGCCTTGGCCCAGCTGGAGCTTGCGGGCCTGCATCAGGTTCATGACCATCTCGGGCCGCATGACCGCATCGACCATCTGGTTGACCAGGGCCAGGCCCAGCATGGCGCCGAACGATTCGGCCCCGCTCATCCCTTGGCCGGTGGACTTGAGCACGAAGGCACCCATTTGGCCTTTGAAGCTCTCGCGCAGTTTGGGGTAGTCCACCCGCTCGTTGAAGGCGTCGGCGTTGCCGGTGTCTGCCGCTTCCTGGGTGGCTTTGACCGCCAGGTAAGGCGAGTAGTACCAGTAGCCGCCGGTGGCTATACCAATCGTGACGGCCAGTGCGCCGATGAGCGTGGACTTCATGGGGGGCTCCCTGGAGGTGTTGTGCCTGTGGGTTGCGTACTGGTCTCAGATGACACATTCACACTTTGCCACAGCCGTCACACCACCTCGGTGGCCTCGATCACCAGCCGGTGAATGCGCGCACCTTGTGTCTGGGCGATGGCCCGCAACCGCAGTTCCTGGTCCGACTCCACGGTGAGGCGGCAGTGGTAGTCCAGTCCATCGGCCGGGCTGTGGCTGTCGATGCGCCGGCCCCATTGGCGGCGACCGCCGATCTCGAACACCAGTTCGTGCCAGGGGTGGAGTTCAGTGGCCGCCACCTTGACTTCCAGGCTCACGTCGATGTCGAAGGTGCGGGATCGGTGCAGTGCTGCGGGCACGTTGAGCACCGCCACCGAATCGCCGCCGGCATCGCACGTCCAATGTTCTCGTTTCATCGCGGTGGGCTCCTTCAACGCTGCCGCTGGGCTCGCCGGAATTCCCAAGACGGTATGGGCTTTGGGTCTTTCTACAGTCCACACACCTCGGGCTCGGGCTTCGTCTTCGACCCGGGCATAGTTTCGGCGTTCTTTCTGCGGTTCTTCCCGTTCGTACAACACACGTTTCGACGAGCTGCTGACGGTGGGTAAAACCAGCCAGCCAACCATCCTGACAGGACCACCGGGAAAGGTCTAAACCCTGTTTTCCCGGGGCCATCTCGGATGGCCAACAACCTTCCAGCCGCATGCAATCCATGCCTCCGGGGCCTCCTACACTGCCAAAAATTCAGGGGGTGAAAACAGTCTTGGAGATGATCAAAAAAGAAAAAGTAGAAGTTCAGACCGTCGAACCAGTCACTCCCGGGGGCAGCCATCACCGCCTTGCCAGCCTCCACGTGACACGTTCTCACGTTCGCTATGCCTCATCTTCATCTCCACCTTCAGACTATCACCTCCGGATTTTTGAATCTCACATTTTCGTTTCAGTGTCCGGCTTTTTCCTTATTACTTATGTAGTACTGCCAAGCAGGCAAAAGACCCCTGCTTCCCTATGAGCAGGGCACCCGGTTGCACGTCAGATGTCCTCCCAGATGTCCTTCATCTGATCGCCGATGTGCGTCACTTCATGGGCACGTGACGGTCAAGTTTCTTGAGCTTGTCACGCACCGTGACGCGCCCCAGCTCGGCTTCACCCAACATCAGGGCATGCAACTTTGCAATCTGAATCGGTGTCGCTGACGAACCCAGCAACTCCCGGGCAAACCACAACATCTCGTAGCTACGCCGGTGCTCCAGCATACGGGGGTCGCGCTCGCACCACTCACCCAAAGCGCGCTTGAACCGGGCAAAGCGCCCTGCCTCTTTGCCGCCCGATGCCCGCCAGCCATCACCCAAGCTCTTGCAGGTCGCCTGCAGTCCAGCACCCCGTATGGCCAGCAGTTGACACTGCTGCAAGATCGTCAAACTCAGCGCCTGATCAGACCGAAAGCCCTTCCGCCACTTTTTGCCCGAGATCGCCCATGCCGCTTCGAGGTTGAAACGACTCGGGTCTGCAAAGAGCGCAACATGCGCTGCCTCGGTCGGTGACAGCGACATTTGCGTCGCAAAGCACCAGTGCAGGTCGATGACCACCTGATCACGGTGGATCAGCTGGTGAACAGGGTCGTTGTGCGGCGCCCCCGACACCAGAGCTGGCCGATACGCTGGGGCCAACCTCCCCACCTGGTTCAACAGCAGCGACTGCTCGCAGTACGCTGCGCGAACCCGCCGGTAGTCTTTATGGCACGCCAGCTCTTGGGCAATCAGGTGCAGCTCGCGATGGGGATTGCTGTCATCAACCAGTTCCGGCACTTGTGCGAGCGGGAATTCGTGATCGACCAAATCCCGCACCGTCGCAATGGGCTCGACGACCGGGCTGGGTGCAGCCACCGCAACGCCCGCCACGGGCAGGCCCTCTACCAGCGCGGGTGAGCGCTCGTCCGCATCTCCAGCTTCAGCGGTCATCGGCTGCGCGTCCGATTCGGTCGCATCGATGTCCACTGGGTCATCTGCAATGACGCGCTCCGCCCCGGGGCTTGCTGCTGACGAGCCGATCTCGCGACCAGCAGCCAGATCAGCCAGATCAGCGAACAAAGCGTCAAGCTCGATTTCCTCGGGGCTCTTTACCCGTTTCCCACCGTGCTGCCGGATCGTCGCCGCCATTTGCTTCGCTTCCGCCAGTGTTAGTGTCGGATGCGATGCGGTTTCAGCCGCCGCCAGCTTTTCCTGCTTGTCGCGTTCCGCGCGACGCTCGCGCTCTTCTGCCGCCCGCTCATCGAAACAGCGCCGCATTTCCAGTTCGACCTCACGCTGTGATGCAGGTCGGTAGTTCGTCAGGTCAATGTCCATTTGTAGCCTTCAAGGTCACCAAGAAGCACACAACTTCCCGCAGTTGGTGGTGAAGGCCGGTAGCGATTGCTGTCGCTTAGGTGCGTTTCGATGGGCCCATGTGCCCGTCAGGTGCAGTCGGGCTGTGTGTACCCGTCACCCATGTCATGCGTGGTTGCCGCAGCCATTCCCCCCGCCCGCACTTTTCCATACCACTGGGCCCGCGGCCGAGACTACCAATGGTTGCTGAGCCGTGCGAACGGGCTGCGCTGATGAGTCAGCGGTGACTGAAGCGAGCCCATTATAGGAAGCCGCCACACCAACACCGCCAACATGCCAGCCTGGTGTTACTCGCGCTCAAAGTTAGCCGACCTGAACTTCAGCACGCCACAGTTCTCCTTGACAGCGCGTTGTAGGGCAGCCCCAAACCCCTCACGGTAACGGGCTTCGATTTCGACCGTGATCTTGACCTCAACGCCAGTTTGCGCGGTGAAGTTCTGTATGACCTCGTTGACGATGGTCGAAAAATCCAGCGTCGCGGTGTCCGAGTCCAGTTCGACCGTGCCAAAGAAACGGTTTGCCAGGGCTGCCTCTGCCGGTGGTTGACCCACAGGTTTTACCGAGGGCGGTGTCACCACAGGGGGTGTACCGGGTATGGGGTCTACCACGGGCGGTTTGCGCGCGCGCTCTTCTTCATCGAGTTGCGCCTGGTACGTTTCAGCAGCGCTGTGCTCAATCAGCCAAGTACCGTCACGCACCGTCACCAGGGCGTTCTGCCCGTAGGTGAAGCCCAGCCAGCGGTCACCATCCTGCTCATCAGCAAACGCAAAACTCTCCCGCTTTGCACAGCCCGCCGCCACAGCTTGCTGAAACACGTCAGCGTTCAGCAGCCGGGGCAGGTACAGGTATTGGCACGTGTCCTGCCACACCCTCAACGCGGGCACCGCACCCACACCTTCTTTGAAGTACCACTGGTTCAGCACCCGGCTCAGGTGAACGGGCGACCATGCGTAAACCACCCACTCCTCCTCCTTGAGCTTGTTTTCGATTTCGTCCACCAAGCTGGGTGCAGAAGCTGTCACCGCTACCGCCTCCCACCGCAGCGAGAGCTTGCCACGGGCCATCTCTTCGCCGGGCACCATCAGCCAGCGGTAGGTCTCGCGCACCATCTGTTTCAGGGCGTCCTCAGCCGTATCCATCGCACGCTTTGCCTGGTCAGCCTGGTAGGTGCCCAGGTCCATGCGCCGGTTCGCCACGTCTTCAACGATGCTCTTCCAAGCCAGGTAGGTGCGTGCAGCGTCACGCAAGCGTTGCACTGCGTCGCCGTCGGGCGCCAAAAAGATCAGCCGGTTGCGCTTCAAGCGGGGCGCATCGCCACGCTTTTCCAGCATCTCCGTAGCGGCCAAGATGGCCGCGCTGTCATCGTTGCGCCGGTAGCCCGCAGTGGGGGGGAGCACCACCAAGCGTGGCCCCAAGCCAAAGTCGTCGGGCACATCGGCCGACGGGGCGAAAATGTGGATGCCCGCAAAGTGGTTGTTCTTAGAAAACACGCGTCCCACGCGGTCACGCAGCAGGGGCATCACGTCATCGCCGTCGGTCAAGTTCGCTTTGCGACTCTCCATCTCCCGCCGCAGGTTGGGCCGGGTGTCAAACCAGTAGCTGTCCTTTTCGCCGTACAGGTAGTGCAAGCGGTCACGCAAGCGTTTGATCACGTCTTCGTAAGTGCCCACCGCTTGCCCCGGTTGGGCCGCGCCCAGCAGAATGCCTTCCACCTTGATGCCGCGCACCGCCTGCGTCGAGCTCGAGGGCGCACTGCCTAGAAAGATCGTGCGGGCCACGCGTCGGGCCGCCTGCACGCTGCCAAAGCGGGTGTCGTGCCCGTCAATGTCCATTGCCGCCGAGCGGGGGCCGTCAATCTCACGCTCAATCACGGGCTCCCAGCCTGTTGGCAGGTAGTGAATGCTCTTGTTGCGCACCACTGCGTCTTCCAGGGGCAGCGAGCCGGGCATGATCAGCGGGTCTTTGTCGTTGCTGTTCCACAGTCGGTGAATCACGATCGCCATGTACTGCAGCACGCCCCGGGTGCGCTGAAACTTGTCCAGCGTTGACCAGTCCTCGTACAGCCGGTCAAACACCTCGGGGTGTATGGGGTAAGACTTTGCAATGCGTTCTTCATAGCGGGCCTCTTGGGCTTCCGCGGGGAATTTGGTCGGGTTCTGCCGGTACAGCTCCCCGAACGCGCGGGCCACCGCACGCAGCTGTGCCGGGTCGCCCACGTTGTCAAACAAGCGCCGCCGCACGATCTCGAACGCCTCTTCCGTCGCCACGGGCTTCCACACCGACTCGACTCGGCCGAAATACTTCTCCAGCACCTCCAGGGCGCGCTGCCCCTGGGTGCCCGCCGCTTCGGTTTCTGATTCGGGCAGCGATGCCAGCAGAATCGCGTTGGGCACCGACTTGAACGCTTCCGTCAGGGCTTGAATGAAGGTGATGTTGCTCTCGAACGTACCACCGGTGTAGCTCTTGCCCGACTCGAACTGCCGCACGTAAGCCACCAACTCGTCCAGCAGCACCACGCACGGAGCCGCTTTGTGCAGCAGCCCAATCAGCGCCTCCTTGCCGGGGGATGTGCCCGCCTGGTCCGCTTCAGCCAGCAGGGCGTAACCCTCACCGCCAAGCAGCTGGGCCGCCAGTTCACCCCACAGGGTGTTCACCGTGGTGCCCGCGTGGGAGCGGGGCAAGCTGGGCGAAATCTTGATGCCGTCGATCACCGCCACCTTTGCCATGGGCAGCGAGGTGATGCCCGCCGCGTCCAGAATGGGCGGGATGCCGGCCAGCTTTTCCGTGGGACAAGTGCGACTCGCCAGGTGGTATACCGCCAACAGGGTGTGGGTTTTGCCGCCGCCGAATGCGGTTTGCAGCTGAATCACCGGGTCACCACCGCGCCCCGACAGCCGCTCGGCCACGCTTTGCAGCAGCAAGCGCATGCCTTCGGTGATGTAGGTGCGGGCAAAAAACTTCTCGGGATCTTGGTATTCGGGCTGGGCCGCGCGGTCTTTGACCTGCGAAATGTCCGCAGCAAACTCGCTTTGCTTGAACGAGCCTTCCAGCACGTCCTTATGGGGGTGGGCGACTTCGCGCCACGGTTTCACGGTCATTTTTTCAAGCTCCCTTAAACATCAAAACCCAACTGTGCGCCACGCTGCCCAGCTTCCATCGAAGCAGCCACCACCGCGTGCCACGCCGTGATCAGTTCGTTGTACGCCCGGGCTTCTTCCGCCCACTTCTTGCGCTCGCACAGGGTGTACAGGTGATACGCCAACTGCCGAATGGGCTCTGCCTTGTCGGGCATCGCGGCCAACAACGCACCTGCAGCGCTTTCTCCCTCCGTGTTGAGAGCGCGAATCAGGTGGTGCGTCGCTTCCCACACCGGGGCACGGGTGTCGCCCATCGGGTCCCAGCCGGTCTGGTATTCCGCCCAGCGCAGCAAGCGCACCTTGCCGCCACCGCTTTGCACCACACCCGCTTCTGCCACACCCGCCACGCTGGTGCCCTTGCCTCGGGCCAGCACGTCCGCCTCGCCAAACGGGCCCTCCGCCCAGCCGTACTGCTCAAACCAGCCGTTCGCAAACAGGGTGTCAGCGTCAAAGCTGCCCGCGTCGGGCGTCAGGTACTCGGTGATCTCGCGGTTGATGAGTATGAGCGCGTCATGCACGCTCATGGGCGTTCCGTTCTGGTTCAGCACCGCCGCGTATTGGCTGTAAATGCCCATGCCGGGGCCGATCGCCGCCTGCGCCAGGTCCACCGGTGCAATGGGGCTTTGCCCACTGGTGCCGCCGATCATGGTTTCCAGCGCCTCGGGCAGATGCTCGCGCAACTGGCGCTGGAACTCGCGGCGGCTGATGGTTTCCGCGCTCGCGTCACGTTGGCGGCAGACCAGCACAATGCTGCTGGCCAGGGCGTTAGTGCCCGAGCCGATCATACGGTTGCCCAGCTCGGTGCGCATGGGCCAGGTGCCAGTGAGCGTGAAACCCGCACGCAGCACCGCTTCCAAAAAGGTCTCCCAGCCCGTGCTGTGGGTACCAGTTTCGTCGCTGGTGTCGCTTTGCTTGAAAGCATAGTAAATGGTGACAGGAAACGCTGGGTGAGCCTGCTGCGCCAGGTTGTGCATCGCAGCGGTCATGCCGTCCATGAAGAAGGTTTCGGCCTTCTCTTTGCTGCCGTGGCGGTAAGGGGTGGCCACCAACTCCTCGGCCTTGGGCACGGCCAGCGTGGCATACAGGTTGGGGTAGATTGGCCGCAAACTACGGCGCAGCCAGACGTAGAAGAAGTCCGACAGGTCAGCGTAGCCGATGTTGTCGTAGTACGGCGGATCTGTTGAGATGAGCTTTTGAGCGCTGACGGTTTGGGTCTGGGCGTCGGCTTGTTGAACACTACCTTTGGAAATTGGGGCAGCAGCAAGTACAGCCTTAGAGACAAGCTCAGTAGCACCCACATAATTGCCTGAGGCACGTCCTAGGGGGTTTGACTCCGCAAAGTCCCACGTCATCGGCAAAGCCTGCCGACTGAAAGTGTTGATTACCCCGCTTTGGGTAGGTGTAGGGTCCCACCGTCCAAGCGATGAGCCCCTATCGACCACCTTATCCAATGCAAAACCCAAATACACCCCCACAGCCTCCGCATAGGCCATGGCCCCACTGCCGCCTGCGTCCAGCCCCCGGCCATCGTCGGGCATACCAGCGACCAGGGCATCGGCGCGGATGCGAGCAATGGCTTCGGGCACCAGGTCGGAAAACGTGGTCAGCGCTACAAGTTGGCGGGGAGTAAACAGGTCGCCCCAACTCGTCATGCCGTAGGGGGTGCAGTTACCGCCTGTCATGCGGGTTGGAATGTCACCCGTCGGTTTCCATGTGGGGTGAGCTTCCTGGGCAGTGACTTCGTGTTCGCTGGTAGGTGCCAAGTAAGCACGGTTGCGCTGGCCTTCGGCCACAATGGCCATCAGCCGTGTTCCTATGCGCCCAGCCTTGCCTTCAGCCTTGATGTAGTCCCCGGAAATCGGTGTTCCGGACAACAGGCAGACAAAGTTGGCTCGTGCCAGCTTGGTGCCATTTTTGGCACTTTCTGGCGGCTTCCCCACCTTCACCTCAAAACGGTAGCCGTCACCCTCTACCACGGGTTCCACATACGCTTCCTTGCCCGCTTTGCTGCTCAGTATGAAGGTGCTCGCCAGGGGCACGTCCACATGGCTGAACGCAGGGTTGGGGCTTTTAACGGTGCGTGCCCACAGCCACGCAATCACGGTCAACTTCTCGCCCACCAAGGGCTTCAGGTCGGGGCGGTGGGCTGCCATCTCTGCCGTAACCTCCACCTGCGGGTACAGGTGCCCAATGCGCTGCTGGGCTTGCTCGCGCATCCATGCGCCGTAGCGCCGCACGTCTTCCGCCAAGCCACGGGCACCGCTCCAGTCCTCGAAAGCGTTTTTGGTCGCTTTCTTGGTGCCACGTTCCGCCTCAATTTGTGGCCCCACCGGGGTACGCCCTGCAAACCGGGGCGGGATTTCAATCATCGCTTTGTTGATCGTCACCGCTACCGGGTTCAGGTCGCTCGCGTAGCTCTCCAGCCCCAAGCGTTGCGCCTCCAGGGGCAGCGCGCCGCCGCCGGCAAACGGGTCGTGAAAGGCCGGCAGTTGCTCGGGGTCAAAGCCCGGTTTGCCCTTGTTCAGTTCGCAGGTTTCGCGCCAACTTTTAGCAATCGCCGCCCGGGCGCGGGCCAACACCTCTTCGTTGTTGGTGTTCTCCCAAAGCACCAGGTCGCGCAGTATCTGAAACAGCTCTTCGCGCTCCGCGTCCGCCTGGGCTTTGGTTTTGCCCGCGTAATAGCCGCGCTCGCCACCGGGGTCGTTGACCATCTGGGCAAAGATGACCGCACGCGCAGCCGCCAGGGGGCGACGTGCCCACCACAGGTGCAAGGTGCTCGGGTGGCCGTGGCGGATCGACTTTTCGCGCGCCGAAGCTGCGTTGATGTCGTCCAAGGGCAGGGCGACTTCGATGAGTTTCTTGGGACTTTTGACGGTAGCCATCAGGTATTCAATTCCAGTGCGTGGGGCGCTGCAACACAAAACCGTCTGCACGGGTCACGTTGTTGGGCAATTGCGACTGTCGCAGGTTCGCCTCACCCAGCGTGAACGAGCCATTTGCAGCATTGCCCAGGTCGAACGACCTCCGGTGGGGCGGGAACACCGCAATCACCCGCTTGTTGGGAAACAGGTTGCGCAGCTGTTTCACGGGCGTGGTCAAGTCGCTGTCAGCCGAAATCAGCAGTGCGGTGTCAAAGCGGTCAGCGAATGCGTCAGACAGCATCTGCACCGCAATGTTCACGTCTGTCATTTTTTCTTCGTAGTCCATCCACTGGGCGCCACAGCTTCTGCATTGCTTGGGCTTTTCCAAGTAATGCCCGTAGTGGATCTGCACGTCGGGCAAAGTGGCCAACGCCTCAAGGTAGGTGTTTTGCCGCTGAACGTCGCTGGTGTTGTGTGCGTTGGTGCGTATGCGGGACGTGAAGTAATGCACCTGTGTCAATTGCTGGTCGGGCTTGAGCAGCGCGTTGCCCAGGGCCACCAGGTCAAGCCAGTAGTAGCGCCGCCATTGCTTGCTTCGTAAGCCGAAGTAGAGGTTGAAGCCGTCTACGTACACCATCACCCGCTTCATGGGCGCCCACCTTGTCTTGTTTTTGGGAAAGTGTGTAGAATAACAAGCTCAAACCCCGCCAGAGATCGCATCTCTGGTCCGACGCCTCCCTCGTGGGGGCGTTTCCTTTTGTGCTGCCCCAAGACGCGAGCATGGTGCTTACGCATCTGCACCCAGCAATGCAGCCTCTGCCAAGTCCGCGCGAATGGTCTCGCCAGCCTCCGGGACGCGGGCACTGTCCTTCAGCACCACGTCGAGCCGCTGAGCAATCAGCCGCTTGCGGGCCTGAACAAACTCCAAGAAGTTGAACTCCTCGTACAGCGCAGGGTCGTTGGGCAAGCAGTGTTTTTGCCAGAATTCAGCAGTACGGGTCGCCACCCAGTCTTCCAGGTCCATGCTGTAGTAGTCACGGGCTTCGTCGTCGGTCAGTATCATTTGGTTCGCCAAGCGAGCGCCCCAGCTTTGGTAAACCCCGATCTCCTCGGGCTGCACACCCTGCAAACGCAGTCGGTCTTCCAGCAATCTGAACGACGGTATCACCTGTACCACCTGCCAGTCTTTGATTGACCAATCTTCGCGGTCGTACAACAGATTCAAGCACAGGGGTGCCACGCGGTGCTTCATTTCTTGGGCGACGAATCGTCCCACCGCCGTCTCGTCATAGGTCATGTCTCGCCCGCGGGTGGTCATGCGCGTGCTCAACTCTTCCACCGGGAAGTACGCCTGCAGCTTCAGGTGCTCGTTCAAGCAGCGCCGGTAGAACTCCATGGTCACGTTAGCTGCCCCGCTCAGCACGCCATGAAACAGCACCGATGTGATCCAGCGCCGTATCCGCCTTTCATCACCGTCGGGCACGGTCCAATCAGCTTCTGGGCGCCCAGCATTAACCTTGTACAGGTAGCACGCTATCAGCATGACAGCGTTGACCCCCGTCAGTGCTCCGCCTTTGATGCCGAACTGCGCGAACAGATCGGTCGCCATCAACAGCGCGCGCTTGACCCTCTGCCACGTGTTCTCAATGATCGCGATGTTGCGTGGGGTGAAGTTGCGCAGCTGAAAAGCGAAGTCCAGATCGTTGAAGAACAGACCTGAGCGCAGCAGATAATCGCGATCGAATGCGTTTTCTTGGTCCAGCTTCTTACGCATCGCGTAGGTGATCGATTCGGTTTCCGATCGGGCGTTGAACTGATCCCAGCGCAACGTGATCATTGACATCAGCAGATCCGACTTGCTCAGCTTGGTGCCGCCGTCATTCGCCCGAATGAAGATGTCCAGCACTTTGTCGTAAGACTGTTCACGTTCCAGGTAATACGCCAAAGTCTGCTCTTCATGCACGACCTGCCAAAGACGGTGCAGGTTTTTTCTCAGATTCGTTTGCCGGTTGCCATCCAAGTCAGGGTTGAGCAGCAATAGCCGGTCAATTGCCGCTGCCAGCTGGTCCCGGTCGGTGATTTGAATGATTTTCGATACGGGAAACCAGAGTGCCGTCGTATCGTTCTTGGGCAAGCGGTCCGATGCGACAAACTTGAAGCTGTAGTACAGCTCTCGAACCTTCAACCCGTCAGTGTCTTCCTCATCATCGTCAGGGGAATCGAGCAAGTTCATCAACAAGATTTTGTTGATCCAGCCCGCACCTTTACCTCTTGCGCCATTGCGCACGGTGTAACTACCCTTGAGACCGATGAGCAGCGAAGTAAGTCGCTGCTGACCATCAAGCACCAACGTTGCTGCTTTTTCTGGGGGCAGCACTGCTGGGTCGTTGTGAATGTCCCCGTGCTTGAAGTTGTTGACGAAGCGGTAAATGTCCCAGTCCCCAAAATGATCGGGCGTCAACTCCCAAAGCATGAAGGTGTTGATGGGGTATCCCCTCATCAGAGAATCGAACAGTTTGACGATCTGCTCAGGTTCCCAGACGTAAGGGCGCTGAATGCTGGGAATGAAAATGTCGGTGTTGATTCTGGGCAGCAGCTCGCAAATCCGTGCGCCGAAATACTTTTGCATAAGTAGAAACTCCCTTAGTCTTTGACAGCTTTGCTGAGTAGCAAGCTCAGATTCAGATTCACGCTGGTGGTCGCCCAGTCGGGCTCCTGGGTAAACGGTTCATTCACGTAAAACGGGCCTTCAATTTGATCGCCATCCACCAGCACGATGGCCAGAACAAATTTCTCTTTTTGGTTGAGCCCATGTCGAATTTCGTTGCTGGTGACTGTAACGGTGTCCTGCCCCTTTGCTCGACCCTTGACTTCGACGTGACGCTCCAGCGCCAGCCCTTCGGGCTGATCAATGTAAACAGTGATGTCCCAGCCGCATTTGTCAGCAGACACATCTTTGGTTCGGTGACCACGAGCGTGTTCAGCATCAAAAACCGCCTGCATCGCCATGCGTTCAATGCGAGCTCGTGCCACAGCATCAGCGCTGAAGTTAGGGGTACCGCTGCGTTCAGCCAGCATGCCCGCAGGGATGACCAGCGCTCCACCAATGACATTGGGGCTGCCTGATACCACCTGCCGCATCGCCTGTAACTCTGCGGTGCGCTGTTTCAAACGGGCCCCCAATTCTTCAGCACGACGCCGCGCGTTGTCGGGTTGAAGCCGGGGCTGTTTGCCTGCCCGAACGTCCATGTCCAGCTTGATCGCACGGTCCGACCAGTATTGAATTTCCTTGATCAACCGCTCACGCACCGCAGCCAGTTGCTTGTCCGCCTGTCGTTGTCGCCTGCCCGCAACCTCTTGCGTGTGCTCAGGTACCAAGTGCTCTACCGCATACGAAAGCGCCCGTGCTTCAATTTGTTGCGTCACCCAGTCTGCTTGCAACACGTCCGCCACCAGCTTTACTTGATCGGGGGTGATGGGCACCAAATCCAAGTGACGTGCAAACGGCGCAGGCGCAGCAGCACCATCGGGTCGCATCTCCACAAACTGCATGCGCCGTGACACGTCTTTTTGGACTTCGCCGCTGCCTTCGCGCACGCTGTGATCCAACATGAACAGCACTTTGGGTTGGTTGCCGTCGTCGTGAGGGTCCACCAGCACAGCGCCGCGCTTCAACAAGCTGCGGTGGCTGCTCAGCACCAGGTCGGTCACCGCCGCCATCAAAGGGTGCCCAGGGTGTACCAGGTCGGCTGTGGGCTTGCCGTACAGCGTGCGGCTGTCGCGGTCAAAGCAAATGCGTTCGTACTTCTTCAGCACTGGGGTACGGGTATGCCCAATCACCCGGTCGCGCTCGATCACATCTGCGGGCACATGCCGCACCTCGTAGCGCCCAGCTTCGCGGTCGCGCAATTCGCCCCCCACCACTCTGAACGCCTCGCGAAAAAACGCGCTGATAAAGTGGGGTTGCAGCTTGCGCGCCTCGGCCTTGTCCATCTCTTCCCGGATCGCGTATAGGTCGTCCAGGCTCATGTGGTTTTCCACCAGCGCGTTGCGGGACATCAGGTCTTTCAGGTGCTGGGTGTCCAACGCCCGGTCGATCACCTGCTCCATGCGCGCGCGGGTTTCGGGCAGTTCGCCGTAGCGAATAGCGTCGATCAGCAAGTCCTTGAGGGACACGTCCTCAAACGCCTCGCCCAACACGTTGAACACCCGTCCACCCAGGGCCTCGCGCTCAATGTCCAGCTTCTCCAGCAGCCGCCGGAACACCTCGCCCTCGCGGGTCTGGGCTGCCACCAGGTTCCACAGGTGGCACACCTCGCGTTGCCCAATGCGGTGAATGCGCCCAAAACGCTGTTCCATGCGGTTGGGGTTCCAGGGCAGGTCGTAGTTGACCATCAGGTTGGCGTTCTGCAGGTTAACGCCTTCGCCCGCAGCGTCCGTGGCCAGCAGCACCAATACGTCCGGGTTGTTGCGAAACGACTCCTGAATCTTGCGTCGGTCGTCGCGGTTGGTGCCACCGTGAATGGTGACCACAGCTTCTTCGCTGCCCAGCGTGTCGCGTATGCGCAGCAGCAGGTAGTTGAGGGTGTCGCGGTGCTCGGTGAAAACGATGATCTTGCGCCGTCTGCCGTCAGCGGTCAGCATTTCGGGGCGCTCTTGCAACAAGCGGGAAAACTCTTCCCACTTCTTGTCGCTGCGCGACTGCACCACCTGTGCCGCCTGCGCTTCGAGCTCCGCCAAGATAAGAATTTCAGCCTGCAGCTCTGGGATGGTTTCCGCCGCTGTCGCCTGGTCCACTACCTGGTCAGTCAGGGTTTCGTATTCGTCTGCCGACAGGTCGTCTGATGCGTCGTCCAAGTCGTCGGGCACGTCGATCTGCCGCTTGACCACGTATTCGCCCAGGTTCTCGCGCAACACGTCCGCCCGGGCCTTCAGCTGCAGCTCTTCCAACCGTGCCTGCAGCTTTTTGTGTCTGCGCATTAGCGACGAGTAAATCGCTTGTGGGCTTGATGCCAAACGCCGTTGCAGCTGGGTCAGGGCGAAGCCTACGGTGCCCTTGCGCTTGCCGTCCAGGCGGTCCGCCCGGTCCATCTCATTGCGCACGTAGTCGGTCACACGGTCGTACAGCAGCACTTCCGCGTCTGACAGGGTGTAGTTAACCGTGTACGCCCGCCGCTCCGGGAACAGCGGCTTGCCGTCGAATCGCAGCAACTCCTCCTTCACCATGCGCCGCATCATGTCGGTGATGTCAACCTTGTGCGCGCCCTCGCGGAACTTGCCATAAAAGCGGTCGCCATCCAGCAGCGACATAAACAGCTGAAAGTCCTCTTCCTTGCCGTTGTGCGGGGTGGCGGTCATCAACAGGTAGTGCCTGCATAAACCACCCAGAAGCTTGCCCAGCTTGAAGCGCCCGGTTTCGTTGACTTTGTTGCCGAAGTAGTTCGCCGACATCTTGTGGGCTTCGTCCACCACAATCAGGTCCCACTCGGTTTGCAGCAGCAGCTGCTGGTATTCCTCGTTGCGGGAAAGCTGGTCTAAGCGGGCGATCAGCCGGTCTTGCTCCGCAAAATAATTGCGGCTGTGGCACTGCTCCTGTTTTTCACGACTGAACAGCTCGAACTCCAAGCCGAATTTTTCGCGCAGTTCGTCTTGCCATTGCTCTGACAGCGAGCCGGGGGAAACGATGAGCACGCGCCGGGCATCCGCGCGCATGGTCATTTCTTTGATCAGCAAGCCCGCCATCACCGTTTTGCCGGCTCCAGGGTCGTCTGCCAGCACAAAGCGCAGGGGCTGTTTGGACAGCATCGCCTCGTACACCGCCGAAATCTGGTGCGGCAGCGGCTCCACGTTCGAGGTGTGCACCGCCATCAGTGGGTCAAACAGGTGCGCCAAGCTGATGCGGTACGCCTCCAGCGCCAACTTGAAGGCGGCCGGGTCGGCATCAAAGGCCCAGGCCCGGCCAGCCGTGGCCAAACTCAAGCGGTGTTCATCGCTGCGAAAAACGGTCTGCTCGTCCAGTTTGCCGTGGGCGTTGCGGTACGCCACCAAGCGGGCGTTAGGGCCGATCTCCTCCACATTGACGACCTTAACGACCTGATCGGGCAACAAGCCTTCAAGTTGCGCGTCCCTGGTGATGTCTTCTAGTTTGAGCATGTGACAGCTTGCTTCCGTGACAGATGAACCCGCTCACAGCAGGCCAACTTTTTGCAGGGCATTATGCCGATTCTTAAACCTCAAAGAAGCCCAACAGCGAGTGGTCAGAGCAGCCTCTATCAACCCACACAGGACTTCCAAATCGACACAAACCATGAGCATGCCACCGCTGCGTATCAAATTTCGATACGAGAGCACTTGCAAGCTCAAACAATCAGTTGAGCGCCCGAAGCCGAAATTCCTGGGAAAAGACGACTCCCCCAAGGGTCGAAGCTGGTGCCGTACCAAAGAGTGATTTTTATTCGATCAGCATGAGCCAAGTCGGCCCCGAGTTCTTATACGAGCTTGGGCTACAGGCAGCTACTTGACGCCCTTCACGGCGTAATTCACCTGATAGAACCCTAACTGGTTGCGGGCGGCCCTGACCGTCCTTTCACAGAATTTGATCATTCAGTGACAAATCTGGATGTGCCTGCATAACAATTGACACATTTTGATCGAAAGTGTCCTAAGTTATTGATTGCTTTGGGGAATGAGTGTGCGGTGACGGGCCTCTATGTCAACGAGGTCTGCCTCAAGCGCTGTGCTGATCTGGCGACTGTCATCGTTTGACCATAAGGAACGCGGGCCAGCAGCGCTGGACGTGATTGACCAGGACCAGACTTGCCTTAAATGAGAGTCCACCGACAGCTACAGGAATGAAAGCACTCTACATCTACACACATGGTTTGCATGACGAAGACTTTGCGCGAGGATTTTTGCTGGACAGGCAAGCGGCAGCGGGGTAGGGCAGACTGCTACAAAACTGTGCTACAAAGGAGGCGTCTTCAACTGGTGTTGCAGAGGGAAGGCTGAGTATTGGGTACGAATCCTGCCAGCCGCACCAAATCTGTAAACCCCACTTCGGAAACGAAGTGGGGTTTTTCAGTTTACGGGCCCCGTGGGCCCTGCTCTGGCAAAGCGGGTGCTGTGCAAGAAAAAGCTTGCACAGCCCTGCGAAAGCACCTACATTAGTTGCATTGCAGCAATTTTGCTTATCCGTGCTGCAACCAGTTTCGATCCGGGCAGCGGTACCCCAAAACCGCACACCTCCACTGCCACCACTTCGTTGTGGGCCCCTCAGTGGTTTGACTCTTCCCCAGGCAAGCTTCACTCCGGTGACCACAAGGCGGTCACTGGTTCTCATGCTCCGTTGCATCGCGTGACGGCATGAATCCGGGTCACACCGACCCGAACTCCATGGTTTGAATGTCATTTTCCAGTACCCATCCGTTTGCCGTCGGCAATTTTCGGATCACACCGCTCAGCCGCTCCAGCGGCAGCGATCAACACACCGCCCTGCTCTCCATCCAGAGAGGCCAAGGCAGCCAGACACATGACCGTGTCTACACCTTCAAGCCCGAGTTCAAGACGCAAGACAGCGCCTTGATGTACGCCGCCGCGCAAGGTCGCTACTGGCTGCTCAACCCCGCCTCGCTGGCATAACCCGCACATTCCAGGAGGCGTCATGGCCAAGGAAGAACTCATCGAAATGCAGGGCAAGGTGGATGAAATGCTGCCCGACTCCCGTTACCGCGTGACCTTGGACAACGGCCACCAGTTGATCGCCTACACCGGCGGCAAGATGCGCAAGCACCGCATCCGCATTCTGGCGGGCGACAACGTCACGCTGGAGATGTCGCCTTACGACCTCTCCAAAGGTCGCATCACCTTCCGTCACATTGAAAACCGCCAGCCCCGCCCTGCGGGCGCCCCCGCGTTCAAGCGCAGGCGGTAGTTTTCTTCATCCCTGTTCCCAGCTGCGCCCACAATTTCGCAGGGCGCATTTTCTGAAAGGCTCCAAAATGAGCAACAAACTGTACGTCGGCAACCTGTCTTACTCGGTGCGCGACGACGATCTGCAACAACAGTTCTCGTCCTTTGGCCGGGTCCAATCGGCCAAGGTCATGATGGAGCGCGACACCGGTCGCTCCAAGGGTTTCGGCTTTGTCGAAATGTCCAGCGGCGAGGAAGCCGAAGCCGCCATCCGTGGCCTGCACGGCCAGAACATGGGCGGCCGCGACCTGACGGTGAACATCGCCCGTCCGATGGAAGCCCGCCCCCCGCGCACCGGCGGTTACGGCGGTGGTGGCTACGGGGATTCCCGTCGCAACAGCTATTGATCGCTGACCGACAAATAAAAGCCCGCTCGTGCGGGCTTTTTTTGTTCTGTTGGAAGGTGACGCGCCACATCAGCTCGACTCACACAAGGGGGGGTGGGTGGACCGGCGAAGTTCCGCCCTCTCAAGCTTGTGCACCGCCACCGCAGCGGACGTCTCACGGTGGGGCGACCTGCCGATGGGCGCAGCGATCACAGGCGCCCATGAAACCGGCCGCAGCCCACTGGGGCATGCCCTCGGGTGAGACGGTGGCCAAGGTGGGATGGCGCGCGGGCGTGTGCCGGTCGTGTATGCCACGGATCGGCCGCTGCCACGCGTGGGCGCCCCGGGGCCGCCCAATTGCCTCACCAGCGCAGCACCAGGGGCCCCAGCCGCCGACCGACCTCCGCCGTCATGAGCATGCCCAGGGTGTACCAGAGGGCGATGAAGGGGGTCGACGACTCGGGGCACGCCAGCGCGTACCCGGCTGCGCCCAGCGCACCGGCCAGCAGGCCGCAAGCCCAGCCCGCCTGCCGGGGGCGGGTGGGGGCGAGTCCGCGCACCGCCCACAGAATGCCCGCCAGGGCGGGCAGGGACAGGCCCATCAGGGTCCACGGGCATTGCAACCAGGTGTGGCCCAGCACGGCTTGCAACCGGTCGTCCGGCGGCGTCAAGCCCAGGGCGGCGGCGCCCACCAAGGCCATGCCGCCGATCGTGAGCCACACCAGCAGCCGGGGGGGCTGCAGCCGGTGCACGGGCCGGGCGAGTCGGCCGGTGAGCAGGCCGGCGCCCACCGCCAGGGCGGCGGCATAGGCCAGTTTGATCCACGGCGCCGGCGTCTGGAAGTCGGCCGTGGGTTGCGGGCCCACCAGCCACAGCGCCAACAGGCTGCTGCAGGCCACGCCCAGCAGCACCATGGGCGCCAGCCGGCGTGCCACTGGGGCACGGGGTGCGGGGCCCGCGTTGCGGGCCAGCAGGTCCAGCAGATGCTCGGTGTTCATGTCGTTCCTTTCTTGACCAACGCGGCCAGCCGTTTCAGGCCCCGGTGGACCTGCACCTTGATGGACGCTTCGGACGCCCCCGTCTGGCTGGAGGCCTCGGCGACCGAGAGGCCCTGCAGCCGCGTCAGTTCGATCGCCTGTCGCTGTGCGGCAGGCAGGGACCGCAGCAGGACCCCCACATCGCGCGCGGCATGGGGTTCGGCCGGCACGGCGGCCAGTTCGGCCTCATCGACCTCGTCGTAGGCGTCGTGCAGCCCTTCCTTGCGGCCATGGCGGCGCCACAGGTCCACCAGTTTGTGCTGCGCAATCGCGGTGAGCCAGGCGCTCACGGGGAAGCTTGGGTCGTAGGTGCCCCGCTTCAGGTGCACCGCAAGCAGGGTTTCCTGCACCAGGTCTTCCACGTCGTCTGGCCAAGCGCTCATGCGCCGGCGGAAATAGGCCCGCAACCGCGCCGCCATCAGCGCCAGGGCTTCCCGGTAAGCGCCCTCGTCGCCGGCCTGGGCGGCCAGCCACAGGGGGCGCAGACGGGACTCGATGTCTGACGACGGGGTCATATGTGGATGATTTCGTGCCAAAGCGTGGTTCGGTTACAGCCCTGGGCATCGTGGGTCGAAAAAAATTCTGCACACCATTGGAACACGCGTGTAACCGTTGGGCGCTGTGGGGCGAATAACCCTGTACCGGCCTGCGGGCTGGGCTTTCAACCTAACCCGGAGTTGCACATGACCCCCCTGAACCTGAACCAAGCTGTCAAACTGCTGTTGACCACCTGGCTCATGACCCTGAGCGCCTGGGCCGCCGCCCTGGAGCTGAAACCCTACAGCGCCACCGAACTCAGTGCCCTGCAGCAGCGGGGCCAAGCGGTGGCGGTGCATTTTCATGCCGATTGGTGCTCCACCTGTGTGGCCCAGGCGAAATCGTTGGAGACCTTGAAGACCGACCCCCAGCTGCAGGCCATGACGGTGCTGGTGGCCAATTACGACCAGGAAAAGGCGCTGCGCCAAAGCATGAAAGTTCGCTCGCAGTCCATCATGGTGGTGTTCAAGGGGCCCCAGGAGGTGACGCGGGTCATCGGTCAGACCCGCGCCCAGGACCTCAAAACCGCTTTCGTCCAAGCCCTGTGACCAGCCCCACCGAACTGGGCCTGGCCTGGGTGGCGGGCAGCCTGACCACGCTCAACCCCTGTGTGTTTCCGCTGCTGCCGCTGGTGCTGGGTGGGGCCTTGCAGTCCCACCGCTGGGCGCCGGTGGCCATGGGGGCCGGCATGGTGGCGATGTTTGCCACGCTCGGCCTGTTGGTGGGGGTGGCCGGCGAGGCCCTGGGCATCGACCCGGACCTGATCCGGCTGACCGGTGCCTGGCTGCTGGTGGCTTTTGGCTTGGTGATGCTGGTGCCGGCGCTGAACGAGCGCTTCACCCGCCTGGTGACGCCGCTGGCCAGCGGGGCCCATGCCGCGACCACCCGGCTGGACAGCGGTTCGCTGGTCGGCGCGTTCGCCACCGGCGGTCTGCTGGGCATGGTGTGGAGCCCCTGTTCGGGCCCCATGCTGGCCAGCGCCTTGACCCTGGTGGCCACCGAGGGCGGGGCCGTCCGTGGATCGCTCATTTTGGGCATGTTCGGCCTGGGGGCGGCCACGGTGCTGGTGGCCGTGGCCTACGCCTCGCGCAGCGGGTTTGGCCGGGTGCGGGGCTGGGTGCTGGCCCACATGGACCGGGTGAAAAAAGGCTTTGGCGCCGTGGTGCTGCTGGTGGGTGTGGCCATTCTGAGCGGCGGCGACAAATGGCTGGAAGCGCAGCTGGTGCCCCTGCTGCCGCCAGGCTGGACCGAACTGACGACCCGTTTTTGACGCGGTTGCGGGCCGCGGCGGTGTCCGGGTGTCACCGCCGCAGGGGGCAGGGGGGCTGGCTTCAGTGGGCGTGGCGCATGCCGCAGGACTTGCCCAGGGCCAGGCCCTTGCAGGCCTGTTGCAGTTCGGCCATGCAGACCTTTTCGCCCTTGCCGGCTTCCAGGCACTGCGCCGCGGCCTGGTGCGCCGCGGCCATGGCACGGTGGCGTTTGATGTCTTCCTGCGTTTGCTCGGCGGTGTGTTGCGCCAGGGCGGGCAGGGCGGTGGTCAGGCCCAGAAGCAGGGCGAAGGCGGTGGTGCGCATGGGAGTTTCCTGTGCAAGGGGTTGAACATGGGGTGCAAAGACCCACGCCACCAGCCTATCAAACCTGTCAAGGGGGCATATTCACCATCGGCCCGTGTGTATGTGCGGCCGCGCGCGACGCGCTAAGCTCGCTGCCATGCAAGCCCACCGCGCCGCCATCCTCTGGTTCGACCCCCACGCCGACACGCCCGTGCCGCATTACGAGGCCGACGGCCTGCTGGTGCTGGCGCCCGATGCGCAGGACACGCAGTGCGTCGTGGCGGTGGGGCCTTACCGGGACGTGGCCGCCCGCCACCCGGGTGTGCCGGTGCAGCACCACCCCGACCGCCTGATCGCGCCGGGCTTTGTGGACCTGCACATCCACTACCCGCAAACCGACGTGATCGGCTCCCCGGCCGAGGGCCTGTTGCCGTGGCTGGAACACTACACCTTTCCGCACGAGGCGCGCTTGGCCGATCCGGCCTACGCTGGCGCGGTGGCCGAGGTGTTTCTGGACGAGTTGCAGCGCCACGGTGTGACCACCGCGCTGACCTTTGCCACCTCGCACCCGGGGTCGGTGGACGCTTTGCTGAGCCGGGCCGAGAGGCGGGGCCTGCGCCTGGTGGCCGGCAAGGTGTTGCAGGACCGCCATTCGCCCGACGGCGTGCGCGACCAAACCGAGCAAAGCCTGCTCGACACCGAGGCGCTGATCCGCCGCTGGCACGGCCGCGGCCGGCTGGGCTACGCCATCACCCCGCGCTTTGCGCCCAGTTGTTCCGACGCCCAGATGCGCGGGGCCGGCGAGCTGGCCGCGCGCCACCCCGACGTGTGGGTGCAGTCGCACGTGGCCGAAAACCTGGACGAGGTGCGCTGGGTGCGCGAGCTGTACCCGCGGGCGCGCAGCTACCTGGGCGTGTACGCCGACTTCGGCCTGCTGCGCGAGCGCGCGGTGTACGCCCACTGCATCCACCTGGACGACACCGACCGCGCCCTGCTACGCGACACCGGCACCGCCGCCGCCGTGAGCCCGACCAGCAACCTGTTCCTGGGCAGCGGGTTTTTCGACCACGCCAGCGCCGACCGGGCGGGTTTTCGGTACGGGCTGGCCAGCGACGTGGGCGGGGGCACCAGTTTCAGCCCCTTCCACACCATGCTGGCCGCCTACTACGTGGGGCGCGCGGGCGTGACCGGCTCGGGCAGCGCCAAAACCGGCCTGAGCCTGGCGCCCAGCCACCTGTGGTGGCAGCACACCGCCGGCGCGGCGCGCGCCATGGGCCTGGGGGGCGTGGTGGGCAGCCTGGCGCCCGGGGCCGAGGCCGACTGGCTGTTGCTCAACCCCCAGGCCACGCCCCTGATGGCGCGGCGCACCGGCCAGGCCCAGAACCTGGAGGAATTGCTGTTCGCGTTGATCGTGCTGGGCGACGATCGGGCGGTGGAGCGGGTGGCCGTGGCCGGGGCGGTGGTGCCCCCGGGCTGAGCACCGGCTGGCTTTACACCAGCTTTACCCCCGTGCCGCCGGAACGAAATCGGCTTGCGACACACTATACCCTTGGCAGTTTGACCAACGCACCTGCACCACAAGGGTTTCATGCCTGCACATTCGCCCCCTTCACGCCCCCGCCGCCTGCCAGCGGCCACCGCCGTGCTGCTGGCCGCGGCGCTGGCCGGCTGTGCCACTCCCGGGGTCGGCGCCCCGGGCACCACGCCGGCCGTGCTGCCCGTGCCCGACGCCTGGAGCCTGACCCCCGAGGGCACCGCCCCGCAGCCCTCGGCCGACCTGGCCGACTGGTGGACCCGTTTCAACGACCCGCAGCTCAGTGCCTGGGTGGCCCAGGCCCTGCAGGCCAACACCGGTGTGCGCAGCGCCCAGGCCGCGCTGCAGCAGGCCCGGGCCCAGCGCGACGTGACCCTGGGCGGTCAGGCGCCCGCCGTGGGCGTGTCGGGCTCGGCCCAGCGCAGCCAGGTGGCCGACAACGCGCCGGGCAACACCTTCCGCGCCGGCCTGGACGCCAGCTGGGAGCCCGATGTGTTTGGCGCCCAGCGCAGCGCACGGGCCGCCAGCGACGCCGACGTGCAGGCCGCCGCCGCCAGCCTCGGCCACGCCCGGGTCAGCCTGGCGGCCGAGGTGGCCCTGACCACCCTGGAACTGCGCGGCTTGCAGACCCGCCTGGCCCTGGCCCAGGACAACCTGGCCAAGCAGCGCGAAGCCCTGCAGCTCACCGAATGGCGGGTGCAGGCCGGGCTGGCCTCGTCGCTGGAACTGGCGCAGGGGCGCAGCGCGGTGGAACAGACCCGCGCCGCCCTGCCGGCGCTGGACACCGCCATCCGCCAGAGCTGGAACGCCCTGGCCGTGCTGACCGGCCAGCCGCCCGGCACGCTGCAGCGCGCCGACCCCGCACCGGCCCCGCTGCCCCAGCCCCCCGAGGGCCTGGGCCTGAGTTTTCCGGCCGACACCTTGCGCCAGCGCCCCGACGTGCGCGTGACCGAGCAGCGCGTGCTGGCGGCCTGGGCCCGGGTGCAGCAGGCCGACGCCAACCGCTACCCCAGCCTGCGCCTGAGCGGCTCGCTGGGGCTGAACGCGCCACGCCTGGCGGACCTGTTCGACCTGACCGCGCTGACCCGCAGTGTGTTGGCCGGGGTGACGGCCTCGCTGTTGGATGGCGGGGCGGCACGCGCCCAGGTGCGGGTGCAGCAGGCGGCGCTGGCGCAGGCCCGGCTGGCCCATGAGGCGGCGGTGCTGACCGCCTTGCAGGACGTGGAAAACGCCCTGGCCGCCCTGCAGGGCAACCGCGAGCGGCTGGCGCGGCTGACGCAGGCCGCCGAGGCCGCCACCACCGCCGAGGCGCTGGCGCGGCAGCGTTACGCCAGTGGCCTGGTGGACTATGGCACCGTGCTCGACACGCAGCGCGCGCTGCTGTCGCTGCAGAGCGAGTTGGCCACCGCCCGCACCACCTGGAGCGCCGACCACGTGCGCCTGTACAAAGCCCTGGGGGGCGGCTGGACGCCCGACGCCCCCACCACCGACCGCAGCACCCCATGAAACCGACCGATGCCTCCCCCGCCACCGATGTGCAAACCCTGCTGGGCGCCGACCGACCGCCGCGCTGGTGGCAGCGCCCCCTTTGGTGGGGCGGCACCCTGGCCGTGGCCGTGCTGGTGGGCGGCGGCTACGCCTACCAGAGCCGCCAGGCGCAACAGGCCGCGCCCGGCTACGTCACCGAAAACCTGCGCCGTGGCGACCTGACCCTCACCGTGTCGGCCAACGGCACGCTGCAGCCGACGCGGCTGGTCAACGTCGGCAGCGAACTGTCGGGCACGGTGCGCGAGGTGCTGGTCGATGTGAACGACCGCGTCAAAAAAGGCCAGGTGCTGGTGGTGCTCGACACCGCCAAGCTGACCGACCAGGTGCACAGCGCCCGCGCGGCGCTGGTGGCCGCCCAGGCCCAGGTGGCGCAGGCCGCGGCCACTCTGAAGGAGGCCCAGGCCCAGCGGGCGCGCCAGGAAGACGTGTTCCAGCGCTCGGGCGGGCAGGTGCCGTCGGCCGCGGAACTCGACGGCGCCCGCGCCGCGGTGGACCGCGCCCAGGCCGCCGAGGCCAGCGCCCGCGCCGCGGTGCAGCAGGCCCAGGCCAACCTGGCCACCAACGAGACCAACCTGTCCAAGGCCTCGATCCGCTCCCCCATCGACGGCGTGGTGCTGACCCGCGCGGTGGACCCAGGCAACGCCGTGGCCGCGTCGCTGCAGGCGGTGACGCTGTTTTCTATTGCCGAAAGCCTGGGCCAGCTGCGGCTGGAGGTGTATGTGGACGAGGCCGACGTGGGCGCGGTTCAGGTCGGGCAGGCGGCCAGCTTCACCGTCAGCGCCTACCCCACGCGGCGCTACCCGGCCACCATCGCCCGGGTGGCGTTCGGTTCGACCAAGACCGAAAACGTGGTGACCTACGTGACCACGCTGGACGTGGACAACCAGGACCTGAGCCTGCGCCCGGGCATGACGGCCAACGCCAGCATCGTGGCGACCGAACGCAAAGGCGTGCTGGTGGTGCCGAACGCGGCGCTGCGCTTCACCCCCAGCAACGGCAATGGCGCGGCCGCCGGCAACCCCAGCGTGCTGTCGCGCATGATGCCGCGCCCGCCCAGCACCGCCAGCAAAACCGCCCGGCCCGAGGGGCGTGGCGGTGCCCGCCAGATCTGGGTGCTGCAGAACGGCCAGCCGCAGGCGCTGCCGGTGACCGGCGGCATCAGCGACGGCCGCTACACCGAGGTCAGCGGCGACGGCCTGACCGAGGGGCTGGCGGTGATCACCGGCCAGCTGAGCGCGGGGGCGGCCCGATGAGCGCGGCGACCGCGGCGCCGGCCCAGGGCGCCGCCGCCACCCCGGTGCCGCCGCTGATCGAGCTGCGCGGCATCACCAAAACCTACGGCCAGGGGGCCACCGCGTTCCAGGCGCTCAAGGGCGTGGACCTGGCCATCGAGGCCGGCGATTTCGTGGCCATCATGGGGCCCAGCGGTTCGGGCAAGTCCACCGCCATGAACACCCTGGGTTGCCTGGACACGCCCACCACCGGCGAGTACCGCTTCCGTGGCGTGCCGGTGCAGTCGCTGTCGCGCGACGAGCGGGCCCGGCTGCGCCGGCGCTACTTCGGTTTCGTCTTCCAGGGCTTTCACCTGCTGGCGCGCACCACCGCCCGCGAAAACGTGGAGCTGCCGCTGGTGTACCGCGGGGAGCCGCGCGCCCAGCGCCACGCCGCCGCGCAGCGCGCGCTGGAGGCGGTGGGTCTGGCCGCCTGGGCCGACCACACGCCCGGCGAACTCTCGGGCGGGCAGCAGCAGCGGGTGGCGATCGCGCGCGCCATCGTCACCGAACCGCAGGTGCTGCTGGCCGATGAGCCCACCGGCAACCTCGACTCCCAGCGCAGCCACGAGATCATGGAGCTGATCCAGCGGCTCAACCGCGACTACGGCATCACCGTGCTGATGGTGACGCACGAGCACGACATCGCGGCCTACGCGCACCGCATCGTCCACTTCCGCGACGGGGTGGTGGAGCAGGTGCAGCACAACGGCGCGGCCCCGGCCGCGCAAGGGGCGGCGTGATGTGGGTCAACACCCTGATCCTGGCCTTGCGCTCGATCCGGCGCAACCTGTTGCGTTCCTTCCTCACCATCCTGGGGGTGGTCATCGGCGTGGCCGCGGTCATCACCATGGTCACCCTGGGCAACGGCGCGACGATGGCGATTCAGAACCAGATCGCCGGGCTGGGCACCAACCTGTTGCAGGTGCGCCCGGGCCAGCGGCTGGGGCCGGGGGCGGGCGGCTCGTCGGCGCCGGCGTTCAAGGCGGCCGACGCCGACGCCATCGCCGCCCAGGTGGGCGGGGTGCTGGCCACCGCGCCCGAGTCGCGCACCGGCACCACGGTGGTGGCGCAGGGCCGCAACTGGACCAGCAGCATCATCGGCAGCACCAACGACTGGCTCACCACCGGCAACTGGAGCGTGGTCGATGGCCGCTCCTTCACCCCCGAGGAACTGCGCGCTGGGGCGGCGGTGTGCCTGATCGGGGAAACCGTGCGCCGCGAGCTGTTCGGCGCCACCACCGCGGTGGGCAGCGCGCTGCGGGTGCGGCAGATGAGCTGCGAGGTGGTGGGCGTGCTGGGGTCCAAAGGACAGGGCGCCTTCGGCAACGACCAGGACGACCTGGTGATGATGCCGCTCAACACCCTGCAGCGCCGCGTCACCGGCAACACCCGGGTCAACACCCTGCTGGTGTCGATGGTGGACGGGGTGGACGCCGAGCGGGTGAAGGCCGGCATCACCCAACTGCTGCGCGAACGCCGCAAGCTGGCCGAGACCGACGAGGACAACTTCAACGTGCTCGACACCAAGCAGCTGGGCGAAACCCTCTCCAGCACCACCCGCGTCATGACCATGCTGCTGGGCGCGGTGGCGGCGGTGAGCCTGCTGGTGGGGGGCATCGGCATCATGAACATCATGCTGGTGAGCGTGACCGAACGCACCCGCGAGATCGGGCTGCGCCTGGCCATTGGCGCGCTGGAGCGCGAGGTGCTGCTGCAGTTCCTGATCGAGGCCGTGGTGCTGGCCGCGCTGGGCGGGCTGATCGGCATGGCGTTGGCGGTGGGCGCGGGCGTGGGCCTGTCGGCACTGATGAACGTGCCGTATGTGTTCAACCCCGGCATCAACGCGCTGGCGTTCGCGTTTTCGGCGGGCATTGGGGTGCTGTTCGGGTTTTTCCCGGCGCGGCGCGCGGCCCGGCTGGACCCGATCGAGGCCCTGCGCCGCGAGTGAGCGCGTGCCGGCCCGTGGCGGGCCCCGCTCACCAGGGAATGGGCGCGCCGCGGTGGTCGACGAAATGCGCGGCGGCCTGCGGCGGCAGGGTGTCGAGCACGGCCAGCAGGCGCTGGGCGGCGTCTTCGGGCGCGTCGGCCTGGTCGCCCACGAAGGGGCGGCTCAGGGCCGAGCGCACGGTGCCGGGCTGCAGCGCGGCCACCACCGCCAGCGGGCGGCGCCGCGCGATGTCGATGGCGGCGGTCTGCAGCAGCATGTTCAGCGCCGCCTTGGACGCGCGGTAACCGTGCCAGCCGCCCTTGCGGTTGTCGCCGATGCTGCCGACCCGCGCCGACAGTTTGCCCCACACCACCCGTTCGCCCGTGGCCAGCAGCGGCGCCAGGTGTTTGAGCGCCAGCGCCGGGCCGATCGCGTTGACCGCGAAGGCCTGGGCCAGGCGCTCGGGGTGCAGGTCTTCCAGCCGCTTTTCGGGCGGGCCGCTGGGCAGGGTGAGGGCGCCGGTGGCGTCCAGCACCAGGTGCAGCGGGCCGTGCGGGCGCAGGGCGTCGGCGCAGGCGCGCAGGCTGGTCTCGTCTTCCAGCACCAGCGCCGGCTCGCTGCGGCGCGACAGGGCCCAGACCCGGGCGCAGCGCGGGTCTGCCTGCAAGGCCTGCACAAAGGCCTGGCCCAGCGCGCCGCTGGCGCCCAGCACCGCGGCGCGGTAGCCGTCGCGCAGGTGGGGTTGGGCGTTGGCGGTCATGGCCGGCCCCCGGGCGCGGCGCGGCGGGCCAGCCACGGCCCCAGCCGGCGTTGCAGCGCCGGGCGCAGCGGCAGGAAGCCGCGGTAGGCCGCTTCCAGCAGCCAGCTCAGGGGCGGCACGCCGGTGGCCCGGCCCAGCCAGCGCCAGCCCGGCAGCGCCCGCCACAGGCAGGCAAACGCTGCGCCGCCGCTGTGCAGCCGGCCGTCGGCGTCGCGCACATGGAAGCGGGCCATGGCGCGCCGGCAGTCCAGGCCGTCGCCCAGCGCGGCGCCCGCGGCGCTCACGTCCACCCAGTGCAGGGCGTCGCCGCCGGCTAGGCGGCGGTAGTGCGCGATCTCGGCGCGGCACAGCGGGCAGCTGCCATCAAAGTAAACCGTGGGGGCGGGGCGTGGGGGCGGTGGCATGGCCGCATCATGCGGCAAAGCCGGCGACCGCGTGCGGCGCGGGCGGGAACATCCGGTATAAACCCGGGCATATGAAAGACACCCTCGTTCTGTACCACGCCGACTGCCCCGACGGCTTTGGCGCCGCCTACGCCGCCTGGCGTGCGCTGGGCGACCGCGCCGACTACCTGCCCTGCCAGCACGGCGGCGCGGTGCCCGCGGTGGCCGGCCGCGACGTGTTCATCCTGGACTTCGCCTTCGACGCCAATGTGATGACCCGCCTGCGCGCCGAGGCCCGTTCGATCACCCTGCTGGACCACCACCAGACCGCGCACGACAAGCTGCAGTGCCTGCACTGCGGCCCCGGCTTCCGCCTGCTGTTCGACATGCAGCGCTCCGGTGCCCACCTGGCCTGGGCGCATTTCCACCCCGGGCAGCCGCTGCCGCACCTGATCTCGCGCATCGAGGACCGCGACCTGTGGAACTGGGCTTACCCCGACACCCGGCCCTTTCTGGCGGCGCTGGACGCGCTGGATTTCGACTTTGAACAATGGGCGCGTTTCCACGAGGCCGCGGAAGACCCGGCGCAGCGGGCGCAGATCGTGGCGCGTGGCCAGGCCGTGGTGGACCGCTTCGCCCAGCAGGTGCAGACGCTGGCCGAAGGCGCCTTCCCGCTCGACTTCATGGGCCACCGCGTCTGGGCGGTGAACGCGCCCAGCGAATTCACCAGCGACCTGGGCAACGTGCTGGCCGAGCGTTCCGGCACCTTCGGGCTGATCTTCCGCATCGACTCGCCCACGGTGGTCAAGGTCAGCCTGCGCGCGGTGCGCCCGTTCGACGCCAGCGCGCTGGCGGTGGCCTTTGGCGGCGGTGGCCACCCGCAGGCCTGCGCCTTCCGCCTGGGCCTGGCCCAGTTGCCCGCGCTGCTCGACGGCAGCCTGCGGCCGTGACCTCGGCGCCCTGGGATGGCTCGGCCGGCGTGTCGCTGCACGGCGTCACCCTGGTGCGCGGCCGCACCACCGTGTTCGACGGCCTGAGCCTGGACCTGGCGCACCTGCGCATCGGCCTGATCGGCGACAACGGCGCCGGCAAGAGCAGCCTGTTCCGCCTGATCTGCGGCCTGGACAGCCCGCGCGCCGGCGAGGTGCGACTGGGCGGCGTGCCCCTGGGCGCCGCCGACCCGCAGCCGCGCCCGGTGGGCATGATGTTCCAGAACCCGGACGAGCAGATCATCTTCCCCACCGTGGCCGAGGA